>JAKADI010000351.1 GCA_021820675.1 Bacillota bacterium
GATACGGGCTCTGAGAACTAATCTCAAGTGGAACCTGTCCGACAATGAACTCTCCCGCCACCTAACCACCAGTACTCGCTGTACAGCTCGCCTGTCGGGTTGTCCACGCCAAATACGCGAGGACTTGACTTAGATGGGGGCGTCTCGGATCACTCCGAGAGGTTTCTGGTTCGTTGACCGCTGCGTGGGAAGCCATGGGCCTCCCGCGTCTTGTACGATCTCCCCGGGCGTAACTTCGGACCGCTCCGGCCCTCGTATGCTGGTTGATGGGGCCTTTGGAATAATCCCCTGTATCGTGCAAAACCTGGTGGGACTATAGCATAGCCGCGCGAGTGAGGGGCCACGCATGTCATTGTCGGGCAGGTTCCACTTGAGATTAGTTCTTAGAGCCCATACCGCCAATGCTGACAATGCGTCCCTTGCAGGTAGCCTAGCCAACCGATGAGTCCCAAGGATCCTAAGCCCCGGGTACAAAGGGAAGATGGAGGCGGTTAACCGCGATGGGCTTTTCGCGCGATATGGTCAAGCCGACAGAATGCACCGAAACGACGGTATGATTCTATGTCAAAGCGTACCAAGCGGACAGGATCCAGGTGCTGCAAACCTTTCGGGTGGGTGGCAGTACCAGCGAACACCCATACCGCCTCGTTGCGCAAGGAGTTTGATCAGCGATCGGGCCGCAAGGTCGGACGCCCCTACATTGTAAACGTATACCGTTCGTCCTGAACGATGTCAGTGGATTTTCCGACTCGTAAGTAGAATCCCCCGGCCCCCAATAGATATGGGTCGGCCAAGTACCCATTTGATCCAACTCTGAGTTCACCGATCAAGCACAACACAAAAAGTTCATCATAGGTTGCTATTTCTGATTAATTACGCTTATCCTGCAATAGGGGGTGGGTCGCCGTGTATCGTGTGCGTGTTCAGTTGCCTTTAAAGTTGTCCTTACAATATCGGTACCTTGATATTCTTCATGATGCATTAATTAATGCATGGACCACCGCCGGAGCCCCTGTGGACTGGGTGATGGGACGGTACGCCCGAGCTTGGACTTTTGCCCCATTGGGAACACACCGGAAAGATATGAATCAGGTCCATACGCTTGTGGTGTCGACTGCGGATGTCGAGTTGGGTCGTATCTTGCGCACTTTGGAGCCCGCCATGATTGCAGCGTCTCGAGCTCAAACGGGCGAAGTGGTTGATTTTCGGTCGGCGACCATTCTGCCAGATTTCGACCCAATCGTATCCGGCACCCGTTCTTTGGGGGTGTTGATGCTATCGCCGTTAGCGATAAGTCACAAACTTGGAAACGACGGGCGACGTTGGCATACGGATGTGCGTGAAACGGACCTATCGTCGGCGATATCGTCTCGATTGTCACGGTTAGCGGGGCGGCCCATTCGGCTGACCGTCACTCCAGATTCGTTTTATGTCCGGATGCGTCCTCGACACTCTTCGGCAATCTGGGTAAAACAATCTCACTCTACGGGTCGACCGATATTAGTCGTGGGCATGCGGGTTCCTCTTGTGCTGGCGGGGGAACCCGAGGATCTGCGGTGGGCCTATTATGCCGGCGTCGGCGAACAAACCCGGATGGGGTTCGGTTGTGTCGGTTCTATAGAACAGGGGGTGGGACGAGCGTGATCGAGGAAAGTTATGAACGGGCCGCACGGATTACCCGCGAGGTCTATGAAGCCCTTTTGACGATGGTTGTTGTGCATGGGGTGTTTCAGGACCGAGAAGGCCCCTTGTCGCCTAACCAATCGGCTAAGGTGGCCGATGGCGGCATGCGTGATATGCGTCCAGCCCGAATGATATCACGAAGCGGAAAAGGCGGGGGCCATTCTGATCCCCAAATGCGCGAAAAATTTTCCCGTTTCATGAATATTTCCCTTTTGGATCATAGTTTATCGGTCGCGCGCGGCGCGCTGGTTTTAGGTACATATGACATGCTCTCGACACGTCCATCGTTAGAAGACGCATATGTGCGACAATTGGCGGCGGTCAACGCAGCCGTGGGATTTTCCCACGATGTGGGCGTTAAACTCTGGGGCTTGGGGGCCCAGGATCCGTTGGACCTTGCCCGCCTAACTCAATATATGCACGACTACCAGATTGCTAGGTTCCTAACGACATTTGATGTTGATCTCGCTCCTGACCAATTTCGAGAACTTCTGGACTTAGTGGAGAACCGGACTAGCTATCGTGATACGTCGAGCCGAAAAATACCCCGCGAGTGGAAGGACCACGTGCGACGTTATGTCCGACTGGCGGATCAACTGGACGGGGAATGGACTCGGGGCGACGTATTCGGCGGCGGAATCGCCGCAGTTCTCCGGCGATTGCAAGAGGTTAAACATCAAGACCACCTTCAAGGGCAATGGGACTGGGAGGCGATTCATGTGGTCGACCCTCATCATCCGGTCCTCCTCGATCAATTCCAGCGTATACTCTCTGATGCGTGCTTGGAATTGACCGGTATTCCTCCTTTGCTGGAATTAACCCATGACGGCCAGATGTTAGTGGTGGTGCCCCAACATGCCGCCGAACACATTAAGGGCGAAGCCATTGCCGCGCTGGAAGCGGACTTGAGTGCGGCGGTCTTTGCTTTTGACATTGTGACATCGAATCGGTATATTCCCGCCTTTCAAAATGTTCGCCCCACGTATGCGTTGGTGCAAAAGACGGTTGGATCATGGTCTTCCGCGCAACTTAAACGGGCGTTTATGGTTAAAACGCGGTGGCAGTCGTCGATTACGGAACCGTTGGATGCCTTGTTGGGTTCTTTTGGATTAGCTCCCACATGGGGAACCCCCGCCGGAGCATCCACTTATGTTTCGGTGTTCGGCGCTATGACGGACGAACAAACGGCTGCCGTGCACGGCGAGGTGTGGAGGCGGGCGGCTCTCACCGCAGTGATTTTGGGGGTCAGAGAACCCGACAATACGCCTGAGCTCACGGGCTCTGGCCGCCAGGCATCTTTGATTGAGGCGCTCGGGGTACCCCTGCCTGCATGGCTTGACGCAGTGGCAGATCCTCCGTCGCGCACGGCGCTGTTGGGACTTTGGGCCGCTGCGCTATCGGATGACAAGGCCGTTTGGGGAGCGGGTGGGTTGTTAGCTCAATGGGTGGAAGGCCGGAACGGGCATCCAGGCCTAGCTCATAGGGTGCCAGATGACTTGTCTCAGATGATCCGGTCCGTCCAGATGCACATGGAGCAGCTGATGGCCCATGAGCGAGTTCGGGTAGCGGATGAAACAACGTCGGCTCGGTGTTTGTTTACCGGGGAGCCTGTGCCTCACAATGCGACGATAGCGGAATCAGACGCGCTGTACGGCGTGAAGATCTCGGCTTTTTCGAGTCGGGATGCTCGACCGGAAGAACCGACCACCGGGAAGGGAATTACGCATGTGGGCCCTGTCTCCAGAGCGGAACATCGGTGGAGAACCAAATTGGCTGAGCGGAGTGCCAACCCTAGCGTGCCCGTGTTGATCTCCTCCCCAAGCACATTGGGTCTGTTTGGCGGGCTCACGTTCCACCAAGATAAGGCTTCACGGACGCTGAGTCTGCGGCAAATTGTTCAGGTTTCGATCAAGAAAGACGACCTCATCCCCAATGCCGAGGCTATTTACCAAGGCCGTTATCAGATTGCTCGGTTGGAAACGCTGCCCAGACGTCTTGAAGAGCAAGTATCTTTGTTAACGGATGTCTTTCGGGCAGCACTTAGACTTGGACGCCCGTTTCACGTCTTTCGGGGGC
>JAKADI010000352.1 GCA_021820675.1 Bacillota bacterium
CCATCCGGTCGGGGTGGGGTATCGCTTTCGGGCATTGCCACACCGAGACGGCGGGCTGCATCCCGGGCTTCGGTCATCTGCCCCCGCTGCATAAGCCATCGCGGGGATTCAGGAAGAATTTGCCTGCCCAGCAATACCAACAATGCCGGAATCGCGGCAATACCGAACATCCATCGCCAGGCATTGATTCCCATCCCCATGAGCAGAAGGGCCATCACCGTCGCCGCGGCTGCACCTAAAATCCACAGCATATTGGGCAACACGCCTAAAAATTTTCCTCGATGTTTGGCCGGCGCGATTTCCGCTAAAAACGCAGTGCTCGCAGGAATGTCGGCACCAACAGCCACACCAATCATAAACCGGGTGATAAATAATTCGGTAGTATTAGTAATGAAGGCAGAAAGAACCGCAAACCCCACAAAAAACACCAGATTGAAGAGAAAGATCCTCCGCCGGCCCCAACGGTCAGCGACCGTCCCGAATCCCAACAACCCCACCGCAGCGCCTAAAAATGCCGCCGCTCCTAACAACCCAATCTGAGACGCCCGCAAATGAAACGCCGGTTTTAAGAAGAGAACCGCAGAGCCCATCACGAGTAAATCATATCCGTCGATAAACTCCCCCAGAGCGACTAAAAACGCCGCCCAATATTGTAGCCCCCTGCGCGGCAGGGGATGATCCGGGGTGTCCTGAGTCATGGTACACCTCCCTAAGAGCAAGGATTAATTAACGAAACATTACCACAGGTATCTATTTTTATTATATATAAATTACTTACAAAAGACAATCAATTAATTATGTTATAATCTCGTCAAACAAACACTCATCAGTTAGAAAGCAGGAGGTTTCTTATGTCGGCATCGTCTCTTCGATTGTCCGGATCCGTGCGCGGACTGAACCGCGCGGCAGTACTCCGAATGTTGTTTGAACGGGGTCCTCTGCCCCGCTATCAAATCGCGGAGCAATTAGGCTTAACGGGCGCCAGTATCAGTCGCATTGTCGCCGAATGCCTCGAAGCCGGACTCATCCAGGAACTACCGCCCGCAAATGAACCCTCTGACGGGTCCGTATCAGCCGGTCGCCGCCCTATTCCCATTATATTGAACCCGGATTATTACGCCGTGGCCGCTGTTCATGTGGGACTCTTGTGGCTAGACGTTGGTCTTCTGAACCTGCAAGGGCAGCTAATCGCACATTATCGCCATCGACGACCGGAGCACCCCGCGGCTGACATCCTGTCCTCGATCAACCAGGACATTCGCGCCTTAATTTCTGAACATCATCGGCAATTACTGGCGACTGGCCTCACGTTAAATGGCCAAGTTTCCCCGGAAAGCGGCAGCATACTGCCTTACAATGTCCTCGCATGGCCCCGGATTTCTGTCACGGAATCTTTAGCCTTGGCTCCGGTGCGAGTCGAAACTAACGTCTATGCGATGGCGCTGGCAGAATATCTTCATCGCCCCACGGATCGCGGTCATTCTCTCCTTTTGGTCAACATTGGCACGACCATTGGAATGGGCCTCATTGTTAATCACGCCATTTTGCGGGGTCAGCATGGACGACTGGGATTTCTGGAACATTTGCCGGGGACGTGGTCTGATGTCGTCTGCGAAGAATGCGGTGTCAAAGGTTGTATGAGTAGTGCCATATCTGACCGTGCCATCTTTCGTCAACTCCGCTCGCTTTACCCGCAAAAAACATTTACCAATATCCAAGACGTACTAGAAGTTGGAAAGACGCCAGGCCCGGCCTACGAGATCCTCCGCGAGCGCGCCTTCGATGTCGGACGTTTTTTGGCGATCTTAGCGATCCAACACGATCCAACGCATCTGATTCTAGCCGGATCGTGCCTCTTGGATAACGGGCAGCAATTGGCGTGGGTGCGATCGGCCTACCGGCACACTCTAGATTCGTGTGCCGCCGAGTATAGCCCTGTGGAGTCTCCAACTGTCTACGCCGGAGAACTATTTCCGCTCGTAGGTGCCGGTACGGTCGCTCTTCATACCGTATTTTCGGCCGATCTGGAGATTACCCCGGGTCCTCCCCAATCGCCTTTTTCGCATAAAGCCCAATTATCGTTAGTTCGCGCAGAACAACTAACCGATCCTCAAAGTTGAAGGCTGTGAACGGCCTTAATTGACGCGAAATACGACACAAATCCTCAATTCTCTCACCCGTAGCGGACACACGAGGCCTTTTTGACCCTGGCCACACCGAACGGCGGCTGCGTTGGCGCACATCCTCGTAGTCAATATACTTCCTGAGGTTATATCATGGTTCTTTATGGTCGCCTACGAAAAAGTCGAGACGCGGGGTAGCTAGAAAGATCGCGTGGCGGCATGGATGAAGATTTGTTGAAGCTTTGACATTACATAGGCAAGAGATTTGACCCATGCCGCGAGCCAGCTGATGCGCTGTAAAATGATACTATAAATATCCCCAAACGTTATCGTACCACCCGGTGGCCATAACACATCGAAAACACACGGGTCCCGGCACAATCCATTGATCAACGTCAACCCGGGGACAGTAAACCTTCCGCGTAAATACCGCAATTTCTAACGTTGCCATGTGGGCCAGCGAGTTTGGTATAATCCGGTGCATAAAGCACCATACGGATGACTTGCTGTCTCGGTGGCAAAATTTCTACTCAGGGCCGAATATTTCTAGTCCGAGACGTCTGTTCATGACTTGCCACGAGCCTTGGCCGAAAAAATGGAGGTGTTCCCGTGAGTGACGCATCGCGAGCCATGATGGAAGCCCGGATACGGGAACTGGAGCACGCCTACCAGGAAATGCTCGACGAAAATATTGCTCTGCGGCAAGAACTGGAACAACTGAAACAGACCATGCAGCCCCCGCCTCATCGTGGTGGGTCAACCGCGGACAAGATACAGCTGTTTCGATCACTATTTCGCGGTCGTGATGACGTGTATGCCGTTCGTTGGGACAATCCTCAGACCGGGAAGAGCGGTTATGCGCCGGCTCTAAGAACCCGCGGTAAACGCCCCCCGTATGAACCAAACGATCTCCTTCCTCTCACGGACTCGGTCATCTATGACCATTTAAAAGGTCAAAAAACCGTCGGCTTGTATCCGTTATTGCTCACCGAAGAGACCTGGTTCTTAGCCATTGACTTTGATAAATCCGATTGGCACCAAGATGCCCTTGCGTATCTCAAGGTCTGTCGCAAGCGGGGGCTTCCGGCAGCCCTGGAACGGTCCCGTTCCGGGAACGGTGCCCACGTCTGGATTTTTTTCGAAGCTCCTGTCACAGCCCGTCTTGCCCGCCGCTTAGGCACACGGATTCTGACGGAAGCGTCCCAGAACATGGGACATCCTCGGCTCGATTCCTACGACCGATTCTTTCCCAATCAGGACACCATGCCCGCCGGGGGCTTTGGCAATCTCATTGCATTACCGCTGCAAAGCGAAGCGGTGAAAGCGGGTAACACCCAATTCATTCAAGACGACGGTACTCCGTGGCCTGATCAATGGGCGCATCTCCATTCCCTGCCCCGGATGACCCTATCGCAGCTCACCGATCTCGTCGCCAATATGCCGACCGAGTGGGAAGCCCTGGGATTGGCGAATCCCTCCCATCAGGCATCATTGCCGACGCCCGTGATACTGGACGTAGGCGCCCCGTCGGTTGAATTGCCCCTCACCGTCAAATCCTGCGTCGACGTGCCAACCACCGCCATGTCAAGGCGGCTCCTCTATGAACTCGTCCGAATTGCGGCGTTTCCCAA
>JAKADI010000353.1 GCA_021820675.1 Bacillota bacterium
TGCTGAGAAAATCCTCAATTGGGGATTTCAGCAAGTTTCGCTACAAACGGCTTCGCCACATCACGGTCTTTTTAATATCTCCACAACCGCACCGGGAGGCAAGGTCCCAGTTACTAAAAAGGGCAGCCCATAGTTTGTGGATATCACGATGTTCTGTCCGTAAAGGAGTGACGGCAAACTTAAACTTCTAGGCTGTTAGGTGGTTTAACCACTGCATAAAATCGCCCAATTCCTCGTCAATCACCGCGTGACCCATGGGGTAGCTATGAAAGGCGACATCAAGGTGATGCTCCACGAGCTGACTTTCGCCCGTTTCCGCCAGCTGAAAAGGCAAGACGGCATCTTGCATGCCATGGCCCCAAAACACCGGAATTTTCCGCCAGAGGTTCAAAGAAGCAGGAGGCTCTGGCAAATATCCACTTAGCACCCCAATCCCCCGGGGTGGATAGGGACTATAAAAAAGGCCTAACATTAAAGCCATCGCCGCTCCCTGGCTAAAACCCGATATGACCAGTTGGTCCAAGGAAGCCTGGGGAAACTGCTGAGGGATTTGTGCAAACCATCCCTTCAACGCCCTAATCGATTCCTCCATTTCCTGATTGTCCTGAGATGGCCCAGGATTGAGAGAATACCATCGAAATCCCGCCCCTTCCCGGAAAGGCGCGCGAATCGAAACGACTCCCCACTTTGGATCGATATACGGGCGAATTCCCATGAGGTCCTTTTCATCGGATCCGAATCCATGGAGCAATACTAATAAGGGATGTGCCGTGTCTTGCAGCACAGACGGAGACGATAAGAAATGCAAGGATGTATCCATAACGCCCTCCTTAATGAACGTTAGCATAAGAAACCAGGAGTCACCAAAGCGCCTTAACACATCGGTCCCCTTAGTGGCCCGTCAGAATTTGGAGAAGACTTTTTGTAGTGGGGCCCGGTGGAAATACGACAAACAGCATCAAAAAAACCAGTAATCCGGTAGATGCGGCAATAAACCAAAATGTTGCCGTCCATGGCGCAATTTTCCGGTGCTTGTTAAATCGCGCCTGTAACGCCCAGCGTAAGGTGATAACCCCCATGACTGCCGCTGCAGTCGCTAACATGACGTGAACTTGTAAAAATAGCTGATAGGGTGCGCGATATTTTTTCGGCCCCCCGAAAAATGTGTCGCCAATGATAAAAGTGCTGAAGACATAGCTCACAAAAAACGCGGCGCCCAATGATGCGCCTGCCAACATGAATTTTCGGTGGATATCAATACGTTTGTGGCGAATAAAATACCATCCAAAGGCCACCACAATCGCACTTGAAATCATTAACAGTTCATTAAACAGTCCCCAATATCCTGCAATGCTCACAGTTCCTGCCCACCTTCCTGATTAAAATACCAATCATCTCACATCGTCATAACATCCGCCGGCATTGTTTATCGTTTCACACGACAACGGGAGGAGCAATCGCTTTATTGACTCTACCATAACATCTTGATTATGACATCTGCAGTCAATATGGACATCACTCACAACCCACCATGCTCAAGTGGGTTGGCTGCCTGCGATGATATAGAAAGTTGAGTGCGGGAAAGAATTCATACCGTCTAACGGAGAACACCCCGTTAGGGAGAATGCTTGTGCCTAACGGCGGTCCCTTATATCCCCCATGCTAAAGCCAGGGGCCTTGCGGATCGATTAACCGCCAGAGCCGATAGCTGCTCAATACCATGACCAAATCCGGTTTCAACGCCCTGTAGCCCAGCTCGAAACTGGGCTACAGATAAGTCATCAACTTAACGGGCTTTAAACGTGTGGCACGCGGTTTCCGCTATGCTAGAGGCGGGCGTAGACCCGATGGCTTGGATCAGGGCGCTGTCAGCCTCATTGCCAACCGCCATACCGGGGTGAGGCTCAACACTTCGGTCGGAAGTAATGAGAATACTGTCGGCAGAGCACAAATTGGTCTTGGCCCAAAAATAACAATTGCTCACGGTACACTTGACATCAGACACCAAACCAAGTCCTCCTTTGCCATGCCCGTATGTCATCGGCATGGTTCAGTAAGGTATCATGCCCCCGAAAAGATCCCGTTATCCCTTCGTCTTACGGTGCCCCTGGTTGTGTAGAGACTCTGAATGGTCTTCCCTGGCGCATTTACGCATAATCTGTCATCCAGCATTGGAGAATTTCCGCCATCAGCATCACACCGAAACCGCTGGCCCCTTTGTCGTTAATTGCCATTCCGCCGATGTCGATATGCGCCCAGGGCACTGACTTGGCAAAATACCCAACAAAGAGCCCCGCAGATATGGTGTTTCCGGCCCGGCCCCCACTATTCTTCAAGTCGGCAATACCGCTTTTGTTCATGTCACGGTAGGCAGGATCATGAGGCAATTTCCAGACACGCTCCAAACTCGATTCCGCCGCTTGAAATATGGATTCGGCCCATCTGTCGTTATTAAAGACCATACCGGCGCGAACGCCGCCCAAGGCTATCTGGTTGCTTCCGGTTAAGGTGGCCATGTCTATGAGGTGCGAGATCGGTGATTCTATAGCATAACTTAGAGCGTCTGCTAGGACTAATCGCCCTTCGCCATCTGTGCTGACAATTTCCACAGTCGTCTTATCCATCATGGTAATGACGTCTCCCGGACGGTACGCATTTGCCCCCGGAATATTTTCAGCTAAAGGCGCAACAGCCAAGACATTGATTGGCCAATGCATGTCGGCAGCGAGTTGCAACGTCGCCATCATGACCGCCGCTCCCGCCATATCAGCCTTTAGTCGTCCCATATTCTCTGCCGGTTTCAAGGAAATTCCGCCCGAATCAAAGGTAATGCCTTTACCGATCAATCCAAGCCAAGGACTTCCCGGTTTTCCTTCATATCGTCCGGCCAATAGCACCGGAGAGTGAGCCGATCCCTTGCCCACTGCCAGTATCCCTCCAGCCTGACGTTCGACTAACTCGTCATAGTCAAGCCGCTGCCAGCTAATGGGCAAGTGTTTCTCCGAAGCTCGCCTTTGGATGAGGGTAGCCAGGATTTCAGGAGGTTTCAAGTTGGGCGGCATATTGACGACGTCCTTGACCCACATTACCGCATCGGCTAATCCTTTCGCGTATTTCCATGAGGTTTCTCCCGGACTCACGTAGACCGTATAAGATTTTGTCTGGTTGCCAACGCTATAAAGTCCTTGCGCCACACTCACCAATATATGCGGCCACCACGTATCCGGCGTTTCGCCCATATCACAAAGAAAATGAATAAAGTCCATCCCTTGGATAACGTTTAGGGCCCGGGCGATTTTTTTTCGTAATTCTTCAATATCCTGTCCACTACACACAATCTTAATCGGTCTGTCAAAGGTATTGATGCTCATCCCGAGCGTGTTCCCCGTACCGTCCGCCTTGACCTGCCGACACGTCATTTCCACGTCATACGGCACATGCGCCGACTTTTTTTGCCACTTAATGGCCATAACGTTGTTGCCTTCCTTTGTTGGTTTTCGGTTATTACCGAGTCCACTCTGAATTTTAATGTCATTAGGTTCATTCGCTTTTCTGGGCAGAAATTCCTGCCCCTATATTGGCACACTCATGCCCGAGCGGAAAATTCCGGTGCAGCCTCGACGTATATCCATTCATGGCGTCTCGTTCAAGATGGAGACCCATCGGCCACAAGAGGTCTCACTTTACAACTTTACAATCAAGCTTCTGTCCTACGAGCGCCACGCTACAGCCCATTGCGGACAAATAAAGA
>JAKADI010000354.1 GCA_021820675.1 Bacillota bacterium
CCCATCTATTGGAGCATGATGTCCGTGGCGTCATGGAAAGCCCTTCTCCAACTCCTGACGCGCCCCTCGCACTGGGAGAAGACACAACATGGGTTAGTCGACTGGACAAAAGTCGTGCCCCATGCAGCATTCACACCGCCTCATTCACAAAATGAAACAGCCTAATCAAAAGGAGGCCACTTATGGTCCGTCATACCGCTGTCATTCTCGGCGCTATATTGGCCGCTGCCGTCACTTTGCTATGCATGTTGGGTATATTCTGGATCTTGGAATTAGCGCCCTTACTTCTTTTTGTAGGGGTCGGAGTGGCTTACGGTGTCTTATCGTCTAAGCGTACCGCCGGCGCGCGTTCGGCTTCACCCACCAGCATCACACAGTTCAAGCCCACAAAAGTTCCCCACGAACAGGAGAATGTTCATGAGTAGCATGCCCCTTACTGCCAGAAATTCTCACCGTCCCCCTCTGGCAGCGCATCCCCATCCGATTCCCAAGGTTGTTCGCCTCATCTGGAAGGACTGGACCTTAGCGCTCATAGCTTTCATGATCTACCTGGGGGCCTCAGCCTATCTTGTTTTCGACCTGCACTATTATGCCGGAGACGCGCTGTCCAGGGTGGCCAACGCTTACTATGTGTTATTTAGTAAAGATCCGCATTTAGGAGCCATCGGCTTTGTGTGGAACCCCCTGCCGAGTATATTGGAACTTCCTATCGTGGCTTTTCATCCCTGGTTTCCGCAGGTGGTCACCCAGGGTTTGGCAGGGTCTTTGGTCTCGGCAATATTCGGCACCCTAGCTGTACATCATCTCCATAAGATTTTAAAAAGAATGACCATTCCTCGTGGATGGCAAATCATCTTCACCCTGTGCTTTGCGTTAAATCCCCTCATTGTGTTATATGCGGCTAACGGCATGAGCGACATGATGTGGATCGCCTGTATACTGGGAACCTATAGCGGAGTCTTGGCTTATTTGCAGACGGGGTCACTGCGTCAGCTAGTTTCGGCGGGATTTTGGCTGGCGGCTGGCCTTGGCATGCGTTATGAGGCCGTTCCGTTTGGCGCGATGCTCATTGGGGCATTAATCCTGGGGCAATGGGGGAAAACCTCGCCAAGTCAGCGCCAAGGGTCAGCGATTTTGCTTGGAGCCCCCATCGTTTTCGCGGGCGGTGTATGGCTGTACTTTAACGCCATCATCATGAAAAACCCTTTGTATTTTCTCGATTCCAGCTACAGCAATTTAGCCCAAACGTCTACGGGAGCCTATATGACTTCAGCCATGGCGCACGCAGACCATCATATTCTCGGGACTCTTTCTTATGTCGCACGCTTTGGCTTACTATATTGGCCGATCTATCTCGGGTTTGTGATCACTCTCATGTATTGCTTTGGCAAAAGACGTGATCCCCAGGCCTTGGTGCTCGTGGCAGGCACCATCGGCGCAGAACTGTTGGAGTTAGTGTTTGCCTATGAAGGACACTTAGGTGAATGGGATCGCTATTTTATGGAATTTATTCCCAACGGAGTTCTTTTAAGCGCCTACGCCGCAAGCAAGGTTTTTCATCGCCATACCCAATGGACCCGGGTCCGCCGAACCCTTGCAGGCATTGTCCTCAGTGCCGTTTTTCTCTCAGGTAGCGCAGCCACTTCAACAGTACTTCAAATTTCGTCTTTGGGGCACCCTGACGGTTCGATTCTCAATGCGGCTTTTCATAAGCAATCTCTTCAATACACCGGCAATAACCCATTTTTGGGGGACAGGACCCTCGTCCATTATGTGAATGCCCATCCTCATCTCAATATTTTGGCAGACACCTTTATTGATTGGCCGATAATTGTGCGGGCCCGTCACCTAAACCAGTTCACCATTACGTCCGACTACAATTTTTCCTCCATTCTCCACAATCCCAGAGGCCGGGTGAGTGCCTTTCTCGTCCCGCAGCCTAGGGGTGTCGCTCAGCTTGATGCCATCAACCGGGCCTGGCCGGGGTTGTGGGCGGGGCGTGTTCCCTGGGTGCGGTTGATCAAAAGTTTTCCCGGTGGCAACAACTACCGCCTCTATAAAATTTTACCGACCGCCCCTTAGAGATTCTCGTCAAGAATTCCTGCATAATTCCTGCTTAAAAGTTGACGCAGGTATCGGGTCACTTTTATGGTAAAAGAGATTCAAGCGCACAAACTTATCCCGCATATGACACGCGACACAACAGACAGCGCTATATAACCGGATGAACGATTGACATAGGGCACACCGATAAAGGCAAACCTAGCGAAAGCTGGGGGCGCAAAACTACAGGGGCTTCTCGCATTTGCGAATGCCAGCCAGTTGCCGAAATGGGAGCATGGATCAAGGGTGATTTCCCAAATTTCGGGGGAGTCGCCCTTTTCAATGTTCTCCTCGGCGAGGAGGAAAATGTTGTGCATGTTCTGACGAAAGCTGTTCCAGCTGTGCTGAGTGCTTCATTACTATTTGGCAGCCTCGGAACGGTTGCGACGGCGGCCACTGTCCCGCCTGCGACATCCGCTGCATTGCATGCAACGATCTCCCGATCCAATTATGGCATTAACGTTTTTTCCTATGATAATCAACTCAACGCTCCCTCGACAATTCCTGGATTAACTCAATTAGGCCTGGGAATGCAGCAATTTCCCAATGCGAATGAGTGGAGCTGGACGACAAATTCTTTTCGGTCAGGTGGGCATGCTCCCGTATCACTCGGGGATTGGGGCCACATTCTTCAAGCCACACACAACCAAGGCTTATTCATCTTCAATTATGATGAGAATCCGACGTTTACCGGCGGCGGCACACCCGCTGACGCGCGACAACTCACCCGGTACATTGTCGCCCACCATCTTCCGATTTCGGCCATTGTGATCGGGAGTGAGGAATATGGCTCTTGGGATCACTATGCCAATTTAAATCCATCGTTTTCCCCTCAATACTATGCACACCAGTCGGCATTGATCGCGCAAGCCATTCACGCCGTCGACCCCCTAATGAAAGTCGGTATTTCCTTCACGTTGGGCCAAGGACCTCACAGTTTACTGTGGGACCAAACCGTATTACGCACTGATGGTCCCTACATCAATTTCGTCAGTATACATGATTATCCCAATCAGCAAACCCTCAGTAACCCGGCTTTGTTATCCAACTTGCCCGGGCAAATCCGTAACGCGATGAATTTTGTTCAGGGAGAAATCGCGGCCAATGTACCACCCGCTTATGCCCGTCGCATTCAAACCTGGGTCACAGAATTTAATCCGTATGGCCAGCCAGGACCCCAATCGCTTGAACCCGTCTACGGAGCGGCCATGGTAGAAAGCGCCATGCTTTGGCGAGCACTTGGGGCCAGCAAACTGTTTATTTGGAGTTATGACGGCCAAGCTCACGTGGCCACGCCATCGTGGCCTGTCGCCACAAATGCTAACAAGCCTTATGGTCTTTTTGCTCTGGCCGGGGACGGCCAGGCGCCAGAACTGCCGATCAACACGCTCTATCCTTCAGGCAAAGCGTTGTCGCAATATATGAAGGCCATCGGATCCGGTGCGCAACTATCGGTATGGGTAACGACAAACGCTGTTATCGGCCAGGTATCCACACCTGCAGCAACGCATGTGTTCGCGATCAATACCAGCAACCAGGCGCAATCTCTTCCCTTATCGGCGTCATCTCCGACCCTCCCGCCCGCGACCATGACAATGATCGCCAATCAGTTTGTGCTCAGCCAGCATCTTACGGTGGAGCCCAGT
>JAKADI010000355.1 GCA_021820675.1 Bacillota bacterium
CTGAACGCGCGTTGGCTACGCGGATCTCGACTGAAATGCACGACAATTTGGGAAATAAGCTCACCTTGGTAGCACTCATGTTGCGCCGGATGAGGAGCGGCGACGTGAAAGCCCCAGTGGATGATGCCTTGAATTTGGTGATGGCCGCCATTGTGGATGTCCAATCGGTCGCGGCGGGGTTGGGTGCTCGTTACCGGTGGCCGGAAGATCTCGAGGCGACAATCGAACTGGTGAGGAACCAGACGGGACTTGCTGTAGAGTGCTCAGGTCCATGGAATGAGGTGGTCCATCCCCGCGACCAATCTCTGTTGCTACGAGCCGTACGCGAAGGGTTGTCTAATATCATGCGCCATACCAAACAGGCGACAACGTGCCGTATCACTCTAGAACAAATGGAGACGTCCTGGAATGTCACGGTCGAAGATGATGGCGCTCCGAGTCCGACTGTGATGCCAGGTTTCGGGCTGAGTGCGTTGCGCGAGGCGCTCAATTGTTCGGGAGGACGTTTGGTCGTCGAGTCGTCCGCTCTGGGGGGCATCGCCTTGCAGGCTCAGATTCCGTTGAGAGAAAGGCAGGGATTGGGTTGACGAAGATCGTTTTTGTCGATGATGATACGCTCGTCCGAGAAGCCTTGATGGCGCTGACGCGCGATGCGTTTCCGCAGCATACCATTTGGGGTTCGGGTGGAGAATGGGCGGAAATTGCACGATGGCTCTCTCCTGCTCCGACCCTTGTCATCTTGGATCTAGTGTTAGGGCAACATAGTGGTCTCGCAGTGATGGAATCGTTCCGGCACTACCCGTCGCGATTTCTCTTGATGAGTGCGTTCTATAGGCCTGCGCTTCTTGAGCAGGGGAAAGCCCTGGGAGCGCAGGGGTTTGTGGCCAAGTCGGCGACTCCAGAGGTCTTTTGGCAAGCCATTCGCACGGTGCTGGCGGGTGAGGATTTTTGGCCGCCGCTCGCTTGGACATCTGCGAGTTCTGGGAAAATCTTGGCGCCGGTGGACCGACGCATTATTGGACTCGTTGCGGCGGGTTTGACAAACTCCGAGATTGGCCGGCGCTGCTATTTGGCACCGGGTACGGTGAGGAATCGCTTGGCCCGTCTGATGGAGGAGTGGGGGGCTCGCAATCGGGCCCAGATGGTGCGGCTCGCCATCGAAGGGGGATGGCTCGATGACGACTAATGTGTTGGGAGGCAACGCGTTGGCGCGCGTCTTTGTGCGGGACGCCCTCAACCGCATTATTGGATTTGGATTGCTGTTTCTCATGTTATTTCGATTAGGCCATGCGTTAGGACTCGTCGGCTGGACGGCCGCAGTGTTTATCGATGCGGGCCCAGGCATCCTCATAGGACTTGTGGCGAGTCGCTGGCAGTGGCGTTGGCCTTTTTTAAGCAGCTTACAAACCTTGGCGGGCGTGCGGATCGTTGGCTTAGGATTGATGGCAGTTATTCACAATCCGTGGGCTCTGGCGGGCGCCTATTTGGTCACGAGTATGGCTTCCCACCTTGGCGCGCCGATACGATCCACGTGGATATCCTTGATTGTGGATCCGGCACAATACGAATCAGTCAGCGGGCTTTTGGAGAGCACCGTGGCGATTGCGGGCGTGGTGGGCCCTTCGCTTGCGAGCTTGGGGTGGTCCTTGGTGGGATGGCGCGATCTGATGTTCATCTTAATAGGCCTGAATTTGATTGGCATAATGATGGTCTGGAATTTGCCTAATCCCCGGGTTGAGGCGCGGCCACGGGTCGTCGCAGGCACGGCTGACAGGACACCCAAGTGGTTGAGCCGCGTGTTGCTGGTGGCATTGCTCGGATCGATGGCGGGAGGTATCCTTACCGTGTTATTGATTCCGTTGATTACGACCATAGTCCATATGCCGTTGGCCTCGGCGGGTTATATGGATTCTCTTATGGGGGGAGGAGCTATAATAGGATCCATGGTGGTGATAACCACGCACCGTCATCTGGTTAACCGGGCAGCGCTTTTCCCGGCTTTGGGAATAGGCGCGGTCTTTATGGCAGTTTTACCAATTGCGCCAAATTTTTATGTGATTGCCATGGCAATGACGGTGATCGGTGTGGTGGAGGGCATGGTTATGGGTGTTGTGCCGAGCTTGTTCATGCGCTTGCCCAAGGAAGGTCGTATGCGCGGATTTGCCCATTTACAATTGGTGTCCTATGGTGGTCTCTCGTTGGGTGCTATCAGCGCATTGGCTACCCGATGGGTTGGGCTTAGAGGTACCATGCTTATGGCGGCCTTTTTGTTCGGGTTGTCTGCGGTGGTCTTTCCCGCTTTGCCTAAGTCTGCTCGTGAAAATGAGGCGCCTCGTGATAAGGATGTGTCCTCTCCCTTGTGATGTGGGTAGAGGTGTCTCCTTCCTAAAATTTGATCATTTTGAGTGCAATGGTGGGTATCATAACTTTTCTCTGAGGGTTATCTTGCCACTCGTATCATTCTTGATTTTAACTATACTCCCCGTAGCCACTGATACGACTCACAAGCTCACTAGGAAGGATGGAACAACAAAAGGTTAGAAATTCTTACCTCAATGACATTCTTTGGGTGCAGGGAGGCGAAAAGCCTGAGAGAGATCGGAGAGTATACAGATGAGTCAATGGGAAGTTTGCCGTTCGATATCGATTAAGGCATTACAGACGTTTCAATTGTCATAGACACTTGCGCTCTCATCGCTGTGGCTCCCTGGTTCAACGTTTGAAGGGTTATGGAGTTCTCTCCCGCCTCCATGCGCCGTATGTTTCGGGCGGTAGTGTGGAAGCGGAACGCTAACTCCCAATGTGCGATAGGCATGAGTGTTTCCTATTCCTTAGACAGGAGCGGATGTGACGTGATAGTACGTCAGGCGAGAGGCTTCCCATGTTTCGGGCGCGACGTCCTCAAAAACCAGGCCGCAGCGCTCACAGGCTTCAGGAGTGTAGGGCGGAGTGCTGGTCAAGAACGGGCTAATGGTGATCGTGTGAATGCATGCGGGACAAATCCAGTGATACTGGGGAGATATTTCTTGCTGAAGGATTGCCTGGTCAATGGCTTTACGGGCGGCGTCTAGGGAGCTATGCGTCAAGGTTGCGAGAGCTTTGACCGTAAAGTCTCCGGCAAATTGGCTGCGGACGGCAGAACGGATCCAGGCAGCAGGGGTAGAGTATTGCGTCGCCTCCCATGTATGGTGGTGGAGGGGCCCGTCGCTGTGTTCGCTGTAGGTCCGCAGGACAAACCCGTCTTCGGGATGCCATTCGACAACGGCCGCAATGATTCCATTGATTTCGATGGTCACGCCATCATAAATGTCTCGGTTAAAAAAGGTTTCAATGGTGCCTTCGGGTGTGTGAATGAGTAGGATTGTTCAAAATATATTGCCTCCTTTGTCCCAATTTTTTTGCGAATTTGTGTACCATCAGGAAGATAAAAAGTATAAAACGTATTATTTTCTTTGACTATGATGTTTTGAGCAGTATGAGTGGTAGATTTAGGATGGTGGCGAGAACCTGTCCATTTTAGCCATTCAACATGAGCTTGATACGTCCGTACGGATTCTTTAAAGACTGTAAAAGTTTGTAGCTGGACTAATTTTTCTGGGGTAATTTGTGTGAGATCGTAGTAATCGGTTTCGTTAAACCAGCTACTTGTATGATGCCATTCACACGGGGTTAGTAGCGTTTGAATGGCTTCGCGTTTGACGCCAAGACTTTTAGCGCACTGAGATGTTGGATATTTTTCTTCATTTTCT
>JAKADI010000356.1 GCA_021820675.1 Bacillota bacterium
AGGAATTTTGGCGCCATGCCCCGGGGTATTGGCTAAAAGGTGGGGGCAGAGAACTTCTAGTAGCTAAAAGCCCGAAGCACCATCAATATACAGCACAAGAATGCTCCGAGTTGCAGCGAGCCCTCAAAGACCGCAACTTCCGCATTCTCACTGGAAAACGAACCATCTGGTGCTTTAACCGCGACGTGATGCTGGAGTTGGAACCGTCCGAAGTCGAATGGGCTTTTTCTCAATTGCAGGTGAATGATGCACCCCACAGCTTTTATTTAGGGCATGAATTGGCTCGGGCCGCGATAGCAGTGGTGCTCGGGAAACCCTTTCGCCAAGATAATCGGTTGGATTTTGGCTATCGGAACCGGCGGTACGGCACGAGGGGAATGCGCACGCCCGTGATCGGACATAAGCGAGGGGAAGAGACTGTGCCTCAAGGAGATCAAGGAGATGGCAACGCATGGAAATAAAAGAAAGTGTCATTGTGACAATAGGCAGTGGAATACCACATGTGGCTGCTATTGGGGTCATCATGGAGCCCAGACAGCCGTGGCTGGTGCGACCCTATCCGAACACTCAAACATTGGCCAATCTGCGCGCCACGCCAGCAGCCTGGTTGAATTTCGTGGATGAGGCATGGCCAATCGTGGCCGCGGCATTAGGCCAAGGGCGCGTGTTGGGTTTGACACAGGATCCGCTCGGCGGGTGGCGACTAACGGACGCCATCCGTTGTATTCGTGTCACGGTAACTGACATCCAGTCCGCGGGATGCGGGCCACCCGCGGTGATGCTGCAAAGACATGAGGAGCGGGGGGTAGAGACGTTTTTTGGCATTAACCGAGCATTTGGGGCGTTGATTGAAGCTTGCGTGGCCGCAACCAGGGTTCGCTGGATCGGTTTCGATTCGGTCACGCAGTGGCTCGAGCGTGCTGATATCCTGGTCGACAAAACGGGTAGCGCGTCTGACCGGCGGGCTTTGGCACTGATTCGAGATTACGTTGCCCAGTTTCCAGGGGGGGATGGCTAATATGCAAGGAATGCGCGTACACATTAGGGCTGGCGCCCGCCTGCAATTGGGATTTTTCCCCTACGAGGAAGGATTTATCGGCCTTGGACTTGGAATCGAAGATCCTCATCTGGAAGTTATCGCACAACAACGGCTTCCATCTTTACCGGCCGACGACGAGACGGGTGCTGTTATCAGTCTGCTGCAACAGGCAGGATGGGAGGTTGACGGCTCGGTAGCCGTTGTTCGCCGGATGGGGCATCATATGGGGTGGGGAACGGGGACGATGTTCAATCTTTCCGTGGCAGAGGCGGTGTGTTTGGTTAGCGGCCTAAGTCCGCCTGTGGCAGAAATTCACCGCTTGGTACGCCCTCAAGAGCGGACAAGTGTGGGCTGCACCCTATATGAATCGGGAGGCTTAGTCTGGTCTGACTGCCACCGTTCTCGGCAAACTGCTTGGCCGATCACCTGGGGCATTTTGGTTGCCTATCCGCGGGCGGTGGACCCCAATTGGCAAGTGTTTGGAACGCGCGAACATGAGGCAGTGCGGCAATTGCAAAAAGCTGTTGACCTCAAGCGGGCGCGGGACTGGAAACAGATGATGGAGTCGGCCTGGGAGAGTGTATTGGGGGTGAATTTTCCTCAATGGCTTCAGACGTTTCACACTCTCCAACAAGAGATCTCACGGGTCTATACCGCGATACCAGGGGTTCCGGGTTTGGATCCACGGTCCCGGAAACTGATTAAGTGGTGGCACGAAAACTTGGGGGTCGAAGGGATGCAATCCTCCTGGGGCCCAGCGGTCTATGCGATGGGACCTGTCGACCAGGTATCCCTGTGGCGAGCCAACACCCAGGAACGCTTTGGGTCGGAAATGAGGGTTATGGTAGCGCGCCCCACCAAACAGGGCCGCCTTATTGACTGGGAAAGGAGTGAGCGAGTTGCATATCCGGGTAGCCGTTGACATTAAGGACGGAATCTATGTATATGCCACGGGAGGCAATAGAGAACGCTATTTGCCCCCTGATTGGCTGCAAGGAAAGGCCCTGTCACCCAGTGAAGCACTCTACGAACTTAACCGTCGCTTTGGTGCGAACCAATTTTATATGGCTGATCTAGATGCCATTGGGGGGAGGACGGAAGAAGTTCTAGGGCGATATCGTCGCGTGACCCGGGATGTCTGGCTTGATTTGGGAGTGCATTCGGATCTTCAGTGGCACTATATTACGAGCCAACTTGATTTACCTCTGATCTTGTGTACGGAAACCACCCCAGTTGAAGAATGGCTGGCTTTGACTCGGCTCTTACGTTTTGACGACATCATTAGTTTGGATTATCGAGAGGGGAATGTGCGGTTTCTCGACACGATGGTCACCGTGGAAGCGTTGCCGGAACTTCTCCAAAGCATAAAACTATGCACACGGGTGCTCTTTTTAGACCTCGACCGGGTTGGGTCCCAGATGGGCCCACAGTGGGATATCATAGGAGGATTACGGCGACTGCTTCCACGTGTGTGGGTAGGCGGAGGCATTCGCGACCATAGAGACCTTTCGCTGGCAGAAGAACTTCGAATAGAAGGCATTGTCATGGCCACTGGTGTTTTTAACGGATCCGTTGCGCTTCAGGCTCGCATTGAGAAAGGTCGCAGCCATGATTCCCGACCATAAATTCTTCATGAAATGGGCAGAGATTGTTGCATTTGAGCGGCGGCTGCGTGTCTTGCAAACGGCGTCTTTGATACCGGGCATTGTCAATGCGTCCCAGTCCGATGCACCCCTTGCGGTATGCTTAAGTCAAGTCATGCAGCCAGGGGATTTGCTCTTTGTGGACCATCGCAGCATTGCCTATGCCATTGCACTAGGGATGTCTTTAAAGGATTTGTGGGCGGAACTGTATGGCAGAAATTCATCCGTGGGAGGAGGATGGTCTGGTTCCCTGCACCTTGTCGATCATTCCCACGGACTAGGTGGTGCCAATGGCATCGTCGGGGCTCCTCTCGGATGGGCCTTAGGATCTGCCTTAGCGGATCGGGTTTTCCAAAATGATCAAGTCAGCATCGCTGTGGTAGGGGACCGCGTGACGGAAACAGGCATCTTTTATGAAAGTTTGCAGATAAGCCAGCGATGGTCTCTACCCGTTTTAGTGGTAATCCGCAACAATACGCACCGGTCGTTAGACACGATTGGTAAAATCGGCCAACTATTGGGCATCCCATGCCATCAAGAGTCTACTACATGCCTCGACCAACTCTCTAACACGTTGCAGACATGTACGGAACGTGTACGTCAGGGCTCGGCGCAACTGGTAGAAGTTCATGTATCGGCAACAGATGAGGGCTCTCCTGTCACTAAAATCCCATGGCACTAATCGGCAATGGCGACGCTGTATGACAAAGCCCGTCAGCGTGTCGAAGTATCTTGGGGAAAAGCGCAATTGGTTCCGTACCGGCGTGTCGATGACCTGCCACTAAGACATGCACCTCGGGTTTCTTGCGACGTTGCGCCCAAAGGAAGTTTTCAGGCGGTGGAGCTGTCCATGTCCAAAGCAATAGAACACGCTCTTTTGGAGTGCCTCGATGAAGATGAACGAGTCGTAGTAATCGGCGAAGATGTGGGAGCACCGGCCGAAATAAGGGACGATCCGATCTTTGGCCCCTATTTTCAGATTGCCGCATCCCTATCGGAAAAATTCGGGTCGCGCCTATGGAGTGCTCCGGTTTCGGAGATGTCTTGGGTTTTGTCTGCAGTCG
>JAKADI010000357.1 GCA_021820675.1 Bacillota bacterium
GGCTACGCTGGTGGTCTTGTCGTGCGATAAGCACACGAATACGGTGGTCATCGCCCGCAACACCCCAGTTCCGGTATTAGTGCGTCAAAACAATGTTGTGGTCCGACTCGAAGAAGCATCAGAGGTTATTGGGACATACCGGAAGACAAGGCCCAGGATGACAGAATTACCGTTGCTGCCCAATACCATTTTATTGACTTTTTCCGACGGCGTGATGAACGCAGGGAAGCGCTTTGGAAAATCGCTGCCATGGGATATGATTGAACAAGAACTCCAAGCACTCGACGTGAGATATATGGAAGAATGGGTCCATAGCCTGATGCAGCGGACCCTGGCACTGGATAAAGAGCGGCCGAGCGATGATGTGAGCATTGTCGCCTTAGGAATAAGGAGCGATGTCCAAAATGCCATTCGCACGTTGTCAGCGAGTATTCCCTATTAACGGTCTTATTCTGGTGGGTGTCTGTGCGGCAGGAAAATCGACAATTGCGCAGCTCTTAAGGCCTTATGGTATTGTCGCACATTCTATTGCTCAAGAACATTCCCAATCACCTTCATTATTTTTGCATCACGGCCTCCGCCCGGTTGTGGTTTTATCGGCGAATTTTTCGACCATCAGACGGCGGCGGCGTCTCCAGTGGACCTTTCGTCATTATCAAGATCAGTGGCAGCGCTTGATATTGGCCCGCAGTCAAGCCCATCTCATTATCCGGACGGATCCGTTAACGCCCTGGGCTGTGGCAAGGGAGGTCGTGACGTGGTTTGACACATGGACTGGTCTTAACGCGTTGTGGGAGCAAAGACACATTGCTGAATTTCAGCAACAAACCCTGATTCGCTACCAAGTAACCTGGGGTGTCCGTTTATCGGAAGTGGTGATATCCGCGGGCAAGTCGGGCGGAAAAGATTTCCGTCGCCGAGCGTCGTTGGTTAAACCCTCTTCCGGCTAGAACCTAGAACCTCCTGAATTGACACACGATTAGGACCCGGACTATAATGAAACGATTTTGAACCGGGGGGTTTACCATGCGTCAAAAGAGTATGTTAAAATTTTTTACCCTGGTTGCGGTGATAGTCGCAGCCCTTTATTATTTTTTGCAGATTAATCCCATCACGAGTCACTTGCGTTACGGATTAGACCTCAAAGGCGGTGTCACCGCCACCTATCAAGCTGAACCCTCTCCCGGCCAGCCGGTCAATAAGCAGACGATGTCACGGGCGATGTCGATCTTGGGTTTCCGGGTTAATTCTTTAGGGGTCTCTGAACCCGTTATTCAACAAGTGGGTTCCAATCGCATCACCGTAGATTTGCCTGGAGTCAAGAATCCTGAACAGGCACTCAAGTTCTTGGGTCAAACGGCCATTTTGGAGATTAAAAGTCCATCGGGGCACGTTTTGCTGACTGGAGGAGACCTCTCCAACGCCGTGGCGGGGATGGGTGCGGGTCAATATGTCGTAAACCTCACGTTTAATCCCAAAGGAACCAAGATTTTTGCGGCGGCAACAAAGACTTATTTAGGTAAGCCACTACCCATTTATTTAAATGGAAAATTGGTGGAAGCTCCCGTGGTCAAGGATGTTGTACCGAATGGACAGGCGCAATTAAGCGGAAACTTTACCAGTCTCAAACAGGCACAAAGAGTGGCGTTGTTGTTGCAATCGGGAGCCTTGCCAGTAAACCTTAAGGTCTTGGATGTTCGGACTGTTAGCGCCACACTAGGGCATGCCTCGGTCGTTGCGAGTAAGGTAGCCGCCATCATTGCGATTGCGCTCATTGGATTTGTGATGATGGTTTGGTACCGCTTGGCTGGATTTGTCGCCGACATGGCGTTGATCATTTATCTCTTGCTTGTCGTAGGGGCTTTATGGGCCATTCATGCGGTTATTACCGTACCCGGCATAGCTGGACTAATATTGTCGGTGGGGATGGCCGTCGATGCCAATGTCATTATCTTTTCGCGGATTCGTGAGGAAATACTCAATGGCAAGACGCCCAGGGCATCGGTCTCCGCGGGATTTCGTCACGCTATCCGGGCCATCTTAGACTCTCATGTCACCACTTTTGTGTCCTCACTGATTTTGTTTTTCTTAGGCACGGGAGAAGTTAAAGGATTTGCCTTGACTTTAATGATTGGGACCGTCATATCCTTGTTAACCGCCGTGTCTGTTACCGGCGTTGTCATTCGCTGGGTAGCCGATGCGGGCTGGGCTAAAGTCCGCAGAATATTTGTGGGCTAGGAGGAGTAACATGCGCTTTCATTTCGAATTTGTTCGCCACTGGAAAACCTGGTTTGTTTTATCGGGTCTTCTTGTCGTTTTGGCGCTAGGAGCTTTCTTTATTCGCGGGTTGAACTACGGAATTGATTTTACCGGTGGCACGCAAATGAATCTTAAGTTCGTACATCCTGTGACGACGACGGCTATTAAAAAAGTTTTGGACCAAGACCATTTGTTTGGGAGTACGGTGGTATTCGTAGGCAATGGCCGCCAAAATGTGCTGATTACAACACCTACCATATCGGAACATGAACGAACCGTACTATTGACACAACTCGGTACGAAAATCACGCATTTTCGCGAAATTTCCACGAGCCGGGTATCATCCATTATCGGTCAACAGACTGAGCGTAGCGCATTGATCGCGGTAATCTTGGCTGTGATCGCGATTATCGCGTATATCACGATTCGTTTTGAATGGCGATTTGCCTTGTCGGGTATTATCGCGATGGTTCATGACGTCATTATTGCGGTGGGTCTCATTGCTTTGATTCATATTCAAATTACCGTGTATTTTATTATGGCTGTGCTGACGATCTTTGGGTATTCGATTACCGACAAAATCATTGTGTTTGACCGAATTCGGGAGAATTTACCCAAGAAAAAGAAGCAAGATCCCCTGGAAGATTTAGTGAACACCAGTTTGAATCAGGTGTTGGTGCGTTCGATCAACACCTCGACGACGGTGATCATCGCACTCTTAGCATTATTAATTTTCGCCGGCACCAGCATCCGTGATTTCGCTTTGACCATGCTGTTCGGCGTGATGTTCGGTACCTATTCGTCGATTTTCATTGCCAGTCCTATTTGGCTATTGTGGCGAAACCGTGATCTTAAAAATAAAAAGAAACGAACCGTATCAGCTTAGAAATAGGCGGGAGATGTCCCATCTCCTTTATCAGGATGGGAAGGGTTACGAAAATATACAAAAACGGTCTGTTCCAATCGTCGTCGGCTTTGTGTTTGGACCTCCTTTTTGATAGGGAGGTCTTTGTCTTACGCACACATTTTTGGGGGCGGACACGATAACCGCGAGCACTCCCCCTGTAAGAAGTTAGACGTCAGTGTGCGCATGATCGAAATCCTGGAACAGGAGACACAAGTTCTTATGCCGAAATGGACACACTGGTATTCGGGCATCTCACATTTTGCTCAGGAAGGCGAGGTGTGCAGTATACACATGAAACCGAGTGTATGGTTGGATATGGACCCCGGAATTGATGACGCATGGGCTTTGGTCATGGCTATGCGGCAATGCCATGTCACCGGGGTTTCCACGGTCGCTGGCAATGTCTTGTTAGAGAACACCTACGGCAATGCTAAACGTATATTGGAGGTGTTGGATGCCGATCATATCCCTGTCATCCCGGGAGCCGCGAATCCTCTACTGAGTCCTCTTATTACTGCCAAGTCGTTTCATGGTGAAGGAGGTGTGGGAGAATGGGAGGGACGGAGCGAACAGGTG
>JAKADI010000358.1 GCA_021820675.1 Bacillota bacterium
CCAAAACTGTGAAAAAATGTCATATAATCCAGCATATACTCTAGAAAGTAGCTGATTAACCTAAATAACTCTTACATTTCTGTTCCGTCGAAGGTGATGACATCATTGGTGGTCCAACCCATTGAAGAAGCGCTACCCGGTTTCCGGGGCTAAAACTCCATCTCCTCTATGCATGCAAAAAAGTGTGACGTGCGACGCAAGGAAGACCACAAAAGACCACAAACTCTAACATCCGTGTTAAGGTTGGCAGATGATTTTGGGGGGGGAGTGGAGGGGTTAGAAAAGCGATTGGATCCGTTCGACAGCTTGAAGAAGATGCCGGACAAGTTCCGGCATTCTTTCTGATGGAATCCGACTTTCCGGTCCGGCAATCATAAGGCTGCCAAGGGGGGTTTGGCGGGTCATGAGGGGCACAGTGATGCCAACTGTATGGGGAGTGACCTCGCCATAGCTGACGGCATAGCCTAAGCTACGTATTTGTCGGCATTCCCTCTCGAGTTGTTCCGGGATAAATTGGGGGTCTATTTGAGCAACACGAGCGATGATGTCTTGGGATTCGCGCTCTGGCAGGAATGCCAGGATAACCTTCCGCGAAGCGCCGGTTGCAAGGGGTAAGCGCATCCCGATGGATTCCGTCAGGCGCAATTTTTCGGGGCTTTCCACGATAGCGGCGTATACCCCGAAATCACCGTCACGCAGCGTGAAGATGGCCGTCTCACGGCTGGCTTTAACCAAGTCGTACAATACGGGCTGCGCTAACCCGACAAAGGGAAACTGTCGTAGGGCGAGCTGGCCGAAGGCGGTTAACCGTAATCCCAGGTACCATCGCCTGGTGCGGGGATGTTGAAAAGTCAGTCCTTCCTGAGCAAGGTGCCCTAGCAGACGATGAACGCTCGGCAGCGGGAGTTTCGCTAGGCGACTTAACTCGGTAGCCGTCACGCCCTCTGGGGCGTTTGA
Organism: Bacillota bacterium; assembly: GCA_021820675.1. Lineage (GTDB taxonomy): Bacteria > Bacillota > Sulfobacillia > Sulfobacillales > Sulfobacillaceae > Sulfobacillus. Next base: position 958 of record JAKADI010000358.1, read on the forward strand.
ACCGGCCAATAGGTCGATTAATTGAAATGATCGAGCGAGAACTCTGACCCCAGTGTCTTGAGACGTATGTTTTGCCACGCTTTATCACCTCGAATAATTTTTCCAAAACTCTTGACAAGTCAGGCATTCCGTTTTTAGATTGTGCCAATAATCTCTTGTCATGAGAGACACTTTCATTATATGAAATTTTGGAGGTTATAGCATGGCTACCGATTTTGATGTGATTGTGATTGGTGCTGGGGTTATCGGAACCAGTGTCGCGCATTCGTTGGCGAAGCGCAGAGTGGGGCGTATTGGGGTATTGGAACAATCGACGCTGGCGGCAGGTGCTACAGGTAAGTCCAGCGGGGTATTACGGTGTCATTACGGCATACCTATCGTTGCCGCGATGGCCCATCAGGGGTTACAGTGGTTTCGTCAGGTGCGGCAATCCTATGGACTCGATGTGGGTTATCGTGATATTGGGTACGTGGTGGGCGTTGGGCCCCATGACGTGGGTGCTCTCCGGGCGAACGTTGCCATGCAGCAGAAACTCGGCATTCATACCGAGCTCTTATCACCGGATGACGCCCAATCCCTCTGGCCTGAAATGGAGATGGCGGATTTTTCCCTCATGGCTTATGAACCGGATGGGGGCGTTGCCGACCCAACGTTAACGGCTACCGCTTTTTACCGACTGAGCAAACAATTTGGCGTGACTTATATGTTTGATCAGAGGGTACGGCAACTCCAGACGCATTCGGGAAAGGTGACGGGAATCCTCACGGCCGATGGTCAAGGCTGGTCTGCTGGAGCCGTTGTGATTGCCGCGGGAACGGACACTCCCGCGTTATGTGACCCATTGGGAATCACGGTGCCGATTCGAAGTCAGCGTGCTCAATTGATTGTGGTAAATCCTGGCCAATTGATGCCAAATCGTCCGGTGTTTTCCGATTTAATCGCGCTTCAATACGGACGTCCCGAGGTCAATGGCACAATTTTGGTGGGTAACAGTGATCATCGGGCCCCCGAATGGGTGAGTGAAGGACCATGTCCGGATGGTGTGACTGAAGACCATATTCAGCTAGCCATTGAAAAATTCATGCGGCGGTTCCCTCAATGGGATACAGCGCAATTGCTAGGAGGATATAGTGGATGCTACGAAGTGACCCCGGACTATAATCCCGTTATTGGGCTGACTCCGGTTGATGGACTCTATATCGCCGCAGGATTTAGTGGCCATGGGTTTAAATTAAGCCCGGTAGTCGGGGATATGGTGGCTGATTTGCTTGTCAACCATGACGATCGGAACTTGGATAGCTATGCCTTTCGACTCCGTCGGTTTGAGGAGCAACAACTATTAGTGAGCCAGCATCCGTATGGAGGAGCGGGTCAGATGCGCTGACAGCGCAAGTATGGTAGGATCAAGGCCAAACGGGCCCGCTTTGATGATGCTTAGATGTTATGGACGGATAACGCGGGGAGAAAGGGACGACACCTTGGAATTGGATGAGATTGACCGCCAAATTCTCGTATTATTGCATGATCAAGCGCGCATGCCATTTCAAGAATTGGCCACACGCATTGGGTTATCGCGCGCAGCTGTGCATGATCGTGTTAAGAAACTAGGCCAATCGGGCGTCATCCAGGGGTTTGAATTGCGCTTGAATCCCGAATTGCTCGGATATCCCGTTTTAGCGTGGATTGGGTTGTTAACGGTCCAAGGAGCCGAGGCCTATCAGACTCTCCGCGATTTAGCCCAAATTCCTGAAATTGAGGCCGCTTACGTAGTGACGGGTCACTTCGACTTTCTTGTCAAGCTGCGTGCCCGCACTAACGCACATTTACAGCAATTACTGTTTGAGAAGATCGACCAAGTCCACGGATTTCAACGTTCCGAAACCATGGTAGTCTTATCGGCTGCGGTGGATAAGGGCAGTTTAGAGCCGATATTGTATCAGTCCGAACCCTAAGCGCGTAACCTACCCTTGCTGAATACAGGTTATGTTGTCTATGTCGTAAACCTCCATGACGGATTGTCTTGGAGGTTTTCTTTGTTGTTAAGTGGGGGTTGGCGAGCGGCGAGGAGGAATCCTGCAATCTAGGCTGTAGTCATATCGTCGGGAAAATTAATTGTGTTAAAACACTTAGTCGAAGTAATTGACGAAATGCCGACGATATGATTATATTTAGGCTGTGGTTCGATCGAAATTGCACAAGGAGTGAAACCTATGTGTGGAATAGCCGGGGTGATGTTAAAAGAATCTGCGTCATCGACGACTCATGTGGGGGAAGTTTTGGTGAACATGTTGGCGGCTCTAGAACGTCGAGGCCCAGATTCCATGGGGGTAGCCATTCATGACTCCTCTTCGGACGATCTCCTTGTAACCGTAGTCGGAGACGAGAGAGAACGGCACATTGTTCACAATGTAATAGAGAAAATGGGTCTAAGGGGTCAGTGGTTGGGAAGCCAAGTGAAATCCACAGCGTTTTTCGAAAGTAACGGCGGCTGGGATCATGACACCGGGCACACAATTCAGGAATTCTTTCGCATTTTATCAAATCACGGTGTTGATGCCCATCGGGTATGGGTTAGCTCCACCATTCGGTTGATGAAGGTTTTAGGGGGAGCGCATGTACTCAATTCCTCCTTTCATCTTGCTGAACGTAACGGAGATATGGCGATCGGGCACACACGCTTGGCGACGGAAAGTGAAATCGATTTGGTACATTCTCAACCGTTGACGACTGGGAATCCCCAAGTGGCCGTCGTGCATAACGGGCATATCACGAATTATTGGCGA
>JAKADI010000359.1 GCA_021820675.1 Bacillota bacterium
CGTCTATAAAAACTTCCGTCGCTTTCTTTGGCGAGCCGGGATATCCCACACGGGTGACGGGCCTAGAGTTCACGATTTTCGCCATGCCTACGCGATTTACCGGCTGAAAGCCTGGTCGGAACAGGGTAAGGATCTCATGGCTATGCTGCCGGTTCTGAAGACCTATATGGGCCACGACAGCTTTAATGAGACGGCGTACTACCTGCGCATGACGGCGGATGTATTCCCGTACATTCGCATGAAACTCGAAGGCGCGTTTGGGGACATCATCCCGTACACAGGAGGCGAACTTTATGAAGCCGACTGATTTCTCCATCTACTTGACGAAGTTCCTCTCCGATTACCTGCCCGGGCAGAAAAATGTGAGCGCCAACACCATTTGCTCTTATAGAGATACCTTCAAGATCCTGCTTCGGTATTTCCAGGAACGGGAAGGAATGCCGCCAGAGAAGATCAAGATGTCCCACATCACTCAAGTGTGCGTCACTTCATTCCTTGACTGGCGGGAAACGGGGCGGATCACACGCAATCTTCGGCTAACTGCGATTCACTCCTTTTTCCGGTATGCCCAGGCGGAGTCCCCGGAATCACTGTTTCACTTCCAGAAGGTCATTGCAATACCCGTCAAGAAAGGGAGAAAAAAGGCCGTGGAGCATCTGACTCCAGAGGGAGTCCGCCTGCTGCTGAAACAGCCAGACCGTAGCTGCCCAAAGGGACGTCGTGATCTTGCAATGCTGAGCACGATGTATGACAGCGGCGCTCGTGTACAGGAACTGATAGATTTAAGCGTCGGGGATTTCATCTCCGGTGCCAACGCAGTGCTTGTACTGACAGGAAAAGGCAACAAAACGCGACGTGTCCCGCTGATGAAAAATACCGCCAGCCTCCTTGATCTACATTTCAGAGAACCATCTGGGTTCGCCGCATAAGAAAACTTACCCACTTTTTACAAACAGCCAGCACAACCGACTTACAAAGGAGGGGGTTGCTTACGTGCTCGGGAAATATGCAGCGCTGGCACATGAAATATCCGATGTAGTCCCACCGAAGGTTACATGCCATATGCTTCGACATTCGAAGGCCGTTCATCTGCTTCAGGCAGGAGTGAACCTCATCTATATCCGTGATTTTCTGGGCCATACAGACATCAAGACCACAGAGATTTATGCTAGGGCGGATACGGAATTAAAACGCAAAGCGCTGGAGAATGCGTATCCAGATCTCGTGGATCCGGATCTCCCTGATTGGAACACCAACACTGATTTGATGTCCTGGCTTTCAAACCTGTAGACTTACGAATAACTATGCAAAGTAAAACGGAGGGAAACGCAGCAGTCTCAAGCCTTTCCGGCGTTTACTTTGCATAGTCTCGAACTTTGCATAGGGGTCGGTGGTCAGTCCGGTGTTGGCGAATCTGTTTCTCCATTACGCCTTTGATGTCTGGATGGATCGGCGGCACGCCGACCAGCCGTTTGAACGCTACGCCGATGATGCCGTGGTGCATTGTCGATCGCATGCCGCCGCGGCCCGACTGGCCGCCTGTGGACTGGAACTGCATCCCACGAAAACCCGGATTGTCCCATCGGCGCGGGACCACCTCAAACAAGGAGGATCAACGACCATGTGTGGAGTCGGAGTCGATTTAGACCAGAGTAGTGGGGCGTTTGGAGGATTTACGGTGTGATTCTGTGAAACGGAGGCCATCCTTGGGGCCTCCGGCGCTTTCTCCTGCCGGGTTGTGAATGGGTAACCGAATGAAGCGCTCTATCGTTATGTTATGTTAAGGCAAGGTAGAGACTCTATTTGGGGGTGTGGTTTATGTGCGGGGCTCGTGGGCTCGGATCTTGCGTGTGGCCATGACTTCATTGGGTGCATTAGTTCTCGTGGCCTGTGGTATGCTATCTCATTCCCCCCGAGCGGCCCAACAGACTAAACACACTCCTACACCTATATCGATCGGATCCGTCCTACGGTTTACTACGGTCCCGCCAAACTTGGTGATCGACCACAATTCCCCGCGTGTTTTGGCTGTCAATACCAGTTTAAATCAGCTCATATTATATCGACGGATTGCAAAGCGGTGGCACGCCAAGTCTTGCTAAAAGCGTCGCTTTCCACACTCTTTGGTGCCGATACGCTGGCATGTCAGTCTATCGGATGTTTAGCAGCGGCGGAACTCGGGGGAACCGGGTCCTCGCATCAAATTATCGTGTTTTGGCAGGGCGCTGGATCAAAAAAGTGGCGCACGGTATGGAAGACGACCGTGCAGCGTATCGCAGAGGGAGAGACCCTACAACTCGCCGCTGATGGTCACGATGTTTGGCTCTTATCAACAGGTAGCCCTGGTGCGGGTTTAATGCCAAAGTTGCTCTGGATGAGTCAAAATAATGGGCAGACATGGCGTCTTGTCGCTTCCGGTGATTTGCCGACAATCAAGGCTCCTTTTACGATACCCCACGGCTATCCTACGGGGGTAGTCGCCTTATCTTCGGGACAATTGATCCTATCGCTGAGTCCTCGAGGCAATAACTCCACGGTGGCCATCAAATATACGGCGGCCCCATTAACCCAGAATCCAGTGACATTTTCCGTTCCGTCGACGTTTCAACCCATTGTGGAATCTTTGCCTGCGATTACGGGTTCGCCAGACAGTCTGCCGCTTATTGACCAAAAAGGCTATCTAGCGCTGGCCACGTCGTCCTCGGATTCGTTACCTTGGTCAATCCGTCTAACACACTTCCTGACAGATGGATCGCCCTTGGCCGCCTCGGGTCTAGGTACGGCAACGATTATCAATACCACGACGATCCAACTTCTGTCGTCCGAAGGACGCGTTCTGACGTTGCCCATTCGTCGTGAATTCATAAACCCCCTTGTGACGGCGGTTATTGGCCCCCAATCCGTGGTGGTGTTGGGGAAGAACGGGACCTTGTGGGTTAATACTAGGACTGGTTCATGGCGCCGTTTTAACGAGTGACGGTACAAATTAAAACGGGTATCCGTATTTCAGTGCGCTGTGAAGGCGCACCGAAATACGGATACCCATTTTTTCTTGTCTATCAGGAGCTGTTGCCCTACGGTGTGCTCCCATTCCAACACGCGCGTCAACTGTTGTTGGGCCTCCTGAATCGTGTGTTGCAGATCGGCGATCATGCCAGATAAAGGTTGCGCCAATACCTCTACCACGAGACCACATTCGGGATCTGACATAAATTTTACGGAAATATCCATCCAGCAAGGATAAGATGTCCGCGAGCGGTGCACGACGTCGATGTTCAGATCAAGATACTCATAGAGCACGGTGCCTAACTTTTTGAAGTATTGGCGCACGGTGTTTAATTGCTCTAAGGATGTGACCCACAGTCTGCCTGTTAGGAGACCTTGACGCAGAAACACTGCGGTCGATTCATCGATCGGTTTCTCATCGACGTCACCCAAAGTCAAGGCATAGCGAAACTGCGCCCCTGTCAGAGGCTGCAAAGTATTCGGCATCTGTTGGATTGCTTGCAAGGCCTGCGACAAACTGGCCATGAATATCGGAAACCACGAGTAATTGCACACGGATCCCCTCCTCATCCAGAAATTTTGGGAAAAAGCGCGGATCATCCGATTACAGACCTTGCAACAACCGGTGCATCAGGGCAAACCGGACAGATTCTGCCTGTTGTGGAACAGGGGGGATGACCCTCATGGGGAGACGCACGCTGTGCGGGGTCCACGCGACAAGAAAATCC
>JAKADI010000360.1 GCA_021820675.1 Bacillota bacterium
CACGACGGTTTCCCCAAGGGGTAATCACATTGATGTTCATCCCATGAAGGTTCCCTCATGGCACCCAAAATACAATCAGATACTACGGATCTAGATGTTGCTGCCTTCTACCCAAACGTTGTCAACCGCTACACCACATCCCTCTCAGCCATGCTCGGGGCATATCAATCAGGGGCAGATGCCAACGTTATCCAAGCCCGGTTTTGAAGCTGCGTGCCGGATTTAGTGTAAAGGTCTTCTGCAAAACCCGCGCAAGGCCGTGTGATTCACCCCTAATCCGCGGGATCACAAACGGTTTTGCGAGCGCGATGGGTGGGGAATTGTATAAGCACACCGATCAATACACCCACTTCTCGTTACAAGTGTTTAGATTTCAGCAGAAGCATTCTCAAGTACCCAAGACCAAGAGGCCGGTCGCGTGGCTCTTTTTGGAATGTTTCCCTTCACCGATTGGATTTTCTTAGCATCCAAAATCCTAGCCAACGAGAGATCTGTGGAAGGCTTTTTACCTGCATGTGCCAAACGTAAACCGTCTTTAATTTAAGCGGGAATTATCTGTCCGCCATGACATTCTACGGTGTTTCAATTTCTATCATCAATTTTCCTTGGTTTTTATCGCGGTGCGCCGACTCCAACGCCTCGACCGTTTTCGTGAGTGGATAGATCTGGGAAACAATTTTGGAGGGTTGCACACGTTTTTCGCTGATCAGCCGCAAGGCGCGCGGAACTTGCCACCGGGTAGCGTTCGCTCCTTGCACAATCAATTCTCCCGCCACGATAGGCGCTATATCCACCCGTAATGGTTCAAAGGTATTTCCCGCCAGTACCACATGACCCCCGCGGCGCACGATGCGAAATGCGTCGTTGACCGTGGCGGAGACACCTCCGCATTCGATAGCGACGTCACACCCGCCATTGCCCGTCCAATCAGCCGCCATTTGTAGCAAATCGTCATGAAGCGGGTCGATAGCCACTTGTGCCCCGCATACTTGAGCTAATTCGCGTCGTTTCGGCTCCGGCTCACTAACCAGGACAGCGGCGCCCATGGCTGCTAACACTTGAACCGTCATTAAGCCAATAGGCCCAGCCCCCAATACGGCCACCCTGTCCCCGGCACGGATGGGCGCTTTATCGCTAAAGTTGATAGCACAGGCCAAGGGCTCGACGAGAGCCGCATCGATATCCGCAACATTGCCGGGAACCACCGTAACCCGGTTGGCATCCACCGTGACATAATCGGCAAAAGAGCCGTCTTTCCAGATCCCCAGGTGGGACATGTGTGGGCACAGATTAATGAGACCCTGCCGGCAATAGACGCAATCTCCACACGGCAACACGGGTTCGACCACAACGCGGGCTTCTTGAAGGTGTTCGGGCACCCCAGGTCCGATTTTCACCACGCGCCCCGTCACCTCATGTCCCATCGTGAGAGGAATCGGGCCATTGCCTAAATGGTGATGGAGCACGTGCAAATCGGTAGCGCATACCCCGCTATAGCGCGGGGCCAACAACACTTCGCCCGCACCCGGGACGGGGATCTCAATATTATCGATGATGGCGTGGCCAACATCCTCCATTCGTACTGCTCGCATCAGCTTTCCCTCCTGGTTTCGTCATCCCTATCCCATTTTATCCCATCACTGTTCAGTTGCGTAAAACAGCGCGGTCAGTAAGGGACGCCGACAATCACAATAATATTGGAATAGGGAGCGACATCGCCGCTTCGCACCACAACAGCGGCTTGGCGACTTAAGGCCTTGAATTCTTGGTGCGGAACCAACTGGCTTGACAGATCCGGCAATAGTCGTGCGAATTCCCGGAGAACGTGAGGACTATACGATTCACTTTCCGTGGCCATCACATACCCTTCAAGAACTAATTCCGATTCTATCACCTGCACCACATCGCGTGTCGTCGGAGTACCCGGGACCAAAGCCAGGTCAACCAACGGAACAGCAGCCGGACACGGAAATCCCGCATCGGCCACCACAATCTGGTCGGTATGGCCCACACGCGCCAATACTGCGGACAAAAGACTGTTGATCACGCCGATTTTTTTCATGACTCTCTTCCCCTTCCCATACTTTCAGCTCTTCCCCGATGTGATATGTTAGTGCTAACATCGTCACGATGACAGTGGAGGACACCATGATAAAACTCTCGGATGTAGCCAAGCGAGCCGGCGTCTCATCAATGACCGTATCGCGGGTGATAAACCATCCTGACAAAGTGTCGGCCGACACGATTTTACGCGTGCAAAAGGCCATGGAAGAACTGCAGTATGTTTCGAATGGCCCCGCCAAAAGCTTGGCGCTGGGTCAAACCCGAATCTTAGCGCTACTCGTGCCCGATATTACGAATCCGTTCTTTACAACCGTTGCCCGGGGGGCAGAAGATGTCGCCCGCGACGCGGGCTACCGGTTGATCCTGTGTAATACGGACGAAAATCCCCAAGTGGAATGGAACTATCTCCAGATGTCACGCAGTCGGCAGGTCGACGGAATGATTGTGTCTGTGTGTGATGACAACAGTGCCGCGCATTTAAAAGTCCTTCCCATTGACAAGGTGCCGGTGGTATTGGTTGACCGTAAGATACCCAGCGAGCCTTATCTCGATTACGTGGTGGGCGATAACGTCTTGGCATCAGAACAATTAATCGATTACTTGATCACGAAAGGCCACACCCGATTAGGATTTGTTTTCGGCAATCCGGCGGTGTCCGTGATCCGCGACCGGATGGCAGGCGTACAGCGAAGCCTGAAACGCCACGATTTGATATGGCGCCCTGATTTATGCCTCACGCAAGCCCGCAGCCCAGGCGACTATCGACTGATTACCGACGACTGGATACCACGCCACCACGTCACCGCAATTTTTGCCTGGAACAACTTGACCGCAGCACACGTGTATCATCTTTTAGTGAGCCATGGCTACCGCGTTCCGGACGATGTCCTGGTCAGCTGTTTCGACAATCCCGATCCGTTATCCATCACCAACGGATTTATTCCTTTTGTCCGGCAGCCCGCCTATGACATGGGACGGAACGCGACCATACAGTTACTTGAGCGTATCGCCGGTTCGGGACGTCAAGGGGTGGTTCATCAAATCCTCGTATCACAGTTGGTTGACCGCACGCTGACGCCAACCACGAGAATAGCCGAACACCGCTAGCCCGAGTAGTTGGGGATATATTGAGTAATGGCCTTGACTGCCGCTGGGGTTCCGATATTCTTGGGGGTCACGAGCATGTAGGGCGTATCCACCCGTTTGGGAACACTTTTACCGGCTTTAATGTCCATGAGTTCCTGGACGGCCTGATAACCCATTCGATAGGGGTACTGGAGAATCGAGGCCGAAATCACGCCATGTTTGATCAAACTCACCTCGCCTAAGTCCGCGTCGAATCCCGCCACGACAACTTTGCCCGTCAGGTGCATCTGTTGCACGGCTTCGGCCACTCCGATAGCGGACCGGTCATTGGCGCCAAACATGACATTGATTTTAGGATGGCTTTCCAAGAACGTTTCAGCCTGAGATTTAGCCGTCGCAATGACATTATTCGAAATCTGCATCCCGACATATTTCATACCCGGAAATGCCGCCATCCCGTCTTTAAAGCCTTGGGGACGGGCAATTCCGGTCGATGACTCCTCATTAAAGTCGATAATCGCATATTCTCCCTTCCCCCCGACTTTTTTCGCAACGTAGGTTGCGAGCTTTTTGGCCGCGGCG
>JAKADI010000361.1 GCA_021820675.1 Bacillota bacterium
AGAGGATAGAGTAAGATATATAATAGCCAGGGTTCACAACCTACTTTCTGGTCTTGGGGGGCTCGCAACCTTTTTTCCCCAAGACTTTTCTATTGGCACACCACTCTGGGGGCGCCAATAAAGCATACAGCGGACGAATGGATGACGCCAAATTATTAGTGACACAGAGGACAAATAACATTAGCTAAAACAAAGGGGGTTGATGACATCGGCCAATGTCAGGTCAATCAAAAACAAGCCAATCACAGCGGAAAATGCAACCACCGCAGCTCCTGATAGCCAGTGAGTGGTGTGGTTTGCTGACCACTATCATAGGTGGCCAGATCGGATTCGCCGGGCCACAAGCCTGGCATCATGGAATACGTGTAGTAATGAAACGAAAAACGTTGATAACCGATCCATTTTATGGTTCTTAGCCATTAGGAGGTAAGGCTATGACACACACGACGACCTATTGCGTCAGGTTACGGCTTGCATCACATGCCATGACAACATCATCATAGAGGCGATAGACACATATACCGTATAAGGATTCGGTTGCGTTCACCATACAAGTTCCTGCCAACCGGTGGAGACTTGTGTCCCATTGGGAAACGTGGTGAGCTTCGCCAGCGCTGTCGCGAGGCGCAAGAAGATCAACTCAGCGCACTCGGCTTCGTCGTCAATACGATCATCCTGTGAAACACGCGGTATATGAGGGCAGACTGGCAGAACTAACAATCGCACGGTCAAATCCTCGACAAGACTCATGTCAAACGGCTTTCACCCCTCGGATATGATCCCGTCAATGTGGTGGGGCGGTACTCTTGTACGTTGCCCGAAGACATTGCCACGGCAACTTCAGGCTTTTAAACCGACGACTTCCCGCGATAAGATAAGCCGCCACTATCCATGAGCTCTGGATCGCTTAAAGGAGTTTTTCTTTCCATTACTACACATACCCCAAAATATGGAGGAGATCCCGGGCGCCAAATCCCCGATCCGCTAAGAAAATCGGATGGCACGAGCGAGGTCACAGCCTCGCGACCCGTTTGAGCAGGGCGTTTTCCATCTCTCGCATCCGGCCTGGCACCTGATCTTGCCGCACCGTCACCCCGGCCAAAGGCAGGGCCACGGCCATGAGTGCGCCAATTTAAAGAGAGAATTTGGTGCACGTAATCTTCCGGATCGGTCCAATCACACGGGATGAGAGCTTTCCGGGTATCCCCCAAGACATAGCGAATCAAGTCACCTTCGCTTGATCGCGTACTTGGCCTTCTGTTTTTCGGATCGTGGCGGGCTATCGCCAACCTCCGGCCGATTTTGGCAACCCTCATAAGGGATCCGCCGACGATAGCAGCGCCCAGATCACAGTGGCCAAGGTGGTGCGTGGAGAGCGCCGTCACGGTCCGTGCGTTTGAAAAAAATGGTGATCGACTCTAATCGAACCATCGGGATCCTCCTCGTGATGAGAATGTCTTGCACCTGATCACTTCGACAGAGGATCCCGATTTCCTTTTGCATTCCGATGTTTTTTCATATCAACAATTCAGTCTATTGGGGCAATAAAAACCAGGGATAAGCTGGGTAATACGTGTGGGATCTTCACCGGCAATGATTGTATTTCACGAACGCAACGGCACTCTTCGACACCGGAGTTGAGGAAACGGTCGTAAGAAGTTATATTATGCTAGATAGCGACAGAGCCGTAGCACCTTATGCGTACTGGAGGATTTTGAGTGACACATTTTTCGCACGACAATGACACCAACACGTTCATCCAAGGCGTCCGTCGATGGGCGTCTCGCATCGTCGGTTCGGACCCAATCTTTTTTGTGATGTCGATGCTATGGGGCGCCTTGTTGATTCGACTTGAAATCATGCGCTACACCCATGGTTTTGCTACCGCTTTTGACCTAGGCAGTACTGCGCAGAGCCTATATTTAATTAGCCATGGCCACTGGTTAGCGTTTAATACTTTTTTAGGCAAACCCACCCTACTAGACATCGATTCATACAGTCTCTATCTCCTCGCCTGGCCCTTTAGATTTTTAGGCGGTATATCCTTTCTTTTGACACTACAGGCTGCCATCCTTGTCATTTTTGCGCGCGCTACCTACGATTACATCTTGCATCGTGTCACTAGCCGAGGTGCGGCACGATTATTTGGTCTCTTAGCTCTCCTTTCTCCGGCCTTGGTGGGGGGCATCATGTTTGATTTTCATGTAGACTTCATTGTTCTCCTAGGCTTATCCATCGCTCTTTTTTCTACCTTGCGTAACAATCGGGTGGGATTCTTTATCGGAATAACTTTGGCTTTACTGTCGAAAAATATCGCCGCACTCCCTATCGGAGCCTGGGCCCTCATCGAATTGATTCTTCGTCCGGTATTTTCTCGCCGGACTTGGTTGATCACGGGTATCCTGTCCATCACGGTATTTATGTTTGATGAAGAGGTGCTACCAAAAATTTTTGGTTCTGTTGGCCCCTCACACTTAGCCATTTTTTCTCAATATGGAAATTCCGCCACGGCGATAGCAACGAACCTAGTGGGGCATCCCGCCATAGTAGCAGGAGTTATTATGGCCCACTCACATTATCTCGTGGAAATGGCCGGTTCATGGGGCTTCCTGCCACTGGTTTCTGGACTTTATGTGCTGCCCTTCATGGCCCTAATCATTTTGAACGATCTGTCGAGCAATCCTGCCCTACGCTCGCTCGCAACGCAGTACTCCGTGATTATTGTGTTTTTCGGAGTCCTTGCTGCGGGTCAAACCCTATCTTTCAAATCTATCGCCAGTAAGTCTAGAATGTGGATTGGGGGACTCATCGGCCTTGCGGTCAGCATTTTTTTGCTGAAGGGTTTATGGTCCACGGTGGTAGTGCCACAAATCGGGAATAATCCTTCGGCAGCCGCAGAATTTCGGATGGCTAAACGCCTAAATCGCCACTCCAACATCACCGTGTGGACCACTAATCATCTGGGCGCCTTAGTTTATCCTCGGACCGTTGTCGGCAGCGATGCTTTCGAAAGCATCGATGTTTTGTGGCAACAACGGCAGCATTTGGCACCTGGTAGTCCCATTGTGCTGTTCATGCCCCGCGGCGATCCAAATTTGGACGTCAATGAGACCGTATGGCAAGCGCTCACGCATAAATATCATATTACGAATCTCAATGCCGCGGCTATCAGTCTTAAAGGCACGAGGACATTCCCAACCTACGGCCCATTTGCGTATCAATCTGCGTCCTCTGAAAATGCATTTCATCCGCTTAGTCCGGCGTACCTTCCCGCAATCCTTGCTAATGTCACCTCCTCACAGGTTAGCAATTCCGGATGGCTGACAGCATCGAAACCGGGCGTGATCGCTGTGGGTCTCCCTATCGCATTATCAAAGGGGTCATATCGCTTCACCTTTATGGTTAAAGCAGGCGCTCGGGTTCGCGGGTCCGTGGTGTCGATCCTAGCTCAGAGAACTCACCAGATACTGGCTCAGCAAAGTATCACCCGTAAAAACACTCCCATAGTCATCTCTTGGCACAACACCCACAATCGCTGGGTTACGTCAGAGGTCCATTGGAATGGTGTCGGAACGCTCCGTTATTTCGGCCTTATAGTTAAGAAAGTGGGAACTAGTTCATGAAAATCTCCGTGGTAGTGCCAGTTTACAATGAATCACTGGGGATTGAAGAGTTTATGAGGACATTGCAAGCTACGATGGACTCACTCAAAATCGGCTGGGATGTG
>JAKADI010000362.1 GCA_021820675.1 Bacillota bacterium
GTTTCAAAAGAATCCATTAGAGTTTGCCGTAGTGCTGCTCAACTTTGATGCCTTGAATGACATTAAAGACGGCATAGAACAAGCCCGGGAAGAATTCCAAGATTTTGGCTTGCGGATGACCTTTTATGTGACTCACTATGATATATCGGAACAGCTTGCGACGATAGACCTTATCAAAACCAAAAAAATATCAGGGCTAATCATTAGTCCACTGAATGATGCGCGTATACAAAATGCCATTAACGACTTGGTGGAAAGCGGCATTCCGGTTATTACCGTCAACTTGGATTCCCCTCAGAGTCAACGATTATGTTTTGTCGGACAAGACATGGCCAAAGCCGGAACGATGGCTGGCGAACTTATGGGGGAGATTATCGGCGGCTCAGGGAAGATTGCGTTAATCGTGGGCTCCAAAGACAGCATATCCCAAGCGGATGTCCGTGCCGACCAATTCCGGCACGTTATCGCCAGCGCCTATAAAGAAATCCACATCGCAGATATTGTCGAGACACACGAAAACGGCACTGTGGCGTTTGAGAATACCTTAGCCTTGTTGCGGAACACGCCGGATCTAAAAGGGATTTATATTACCTGCGGCAACGTCGGCGAAATCGGTAAAGCCATCAAACTCATGAATAAGCATAAAATCATCAAGGTCATTTGCTTTGACTCTCATCCTGACATTATTCAATTAATCCGGGACGGCGTCGTTAACTTCACCCTGACCCAGGATCTGTTCTCCCAAGGCTATCAGTCAGTAAAGACGCTTTTCGATTACGTGTTTTATCGACGAACACCGACAACAGAGCGACTGACGGTAGCTATTGATATCAAATTTAGGGGAAACATCGATTGAGGGTCCCAGGGCTCGCAGCCAACCTCTCTCCCTCAATCCTCACGATCCTCACCATTTTTTCGTTCGAAGACCACGCCGCATTCTCGCCCGATGAGTTCAACGATGTCATAGTATGTTTTGAGCGATAAAAGCCAAGCGTTAAGATGAATGCAGAGCACAAAAGCTTATAAGAATCCGGAGATAGATTTTTGGGAAAATGCCAAAAGCGCCTAGGTGCCTGGCCGATGTGCTCACCCGCGTCCGCACTGGGCAAGGCGCTAGCGAATTTGGAGGCTGGATGCTTTTGGTGAATCTCTCATATAAATTTTTCAGACGCTGTCCCAATAGGCTTACCCATAGAACGTATAGTCATTGAAACGAAGATACTTAATTAAGAAACCATCAAGTACGGATAAGCGCCTTAACCCGGCACCAAACAGATAGGAGGCCAATGGCGATGCTAAATCTTCACAGATCCCCGCAACCCAACCTCTGGAGTACCATTCAAGCTGCCTTGCATGGGGGACTTACCCCAACCGTGCCGTGGCAAGACCATATGCTCAAAGATCTTAGGCGCGGCTACACAGCCGTCCAGGAGGCCTATGTGGCTCAATTTTTACCGCTCGTGGACAAGGAATCCCGGCATTATGGACGGCTTGGCCAAGACATCAATGAGCTCAGTGGCGAGGGCGCTCTAGCGCTTTGGGAAGCCGCGTTCAGCTACCGGCCTGGACAGCATCGCACCCCCTTCAGTACTTATGTCAAGAACCACATTCATCAGCGAGTGCGGCGAGCATATCATCGGCAAAGACGTCACTGCGAAGTCGTTGACCTGATTCCGTTAAATGCCCAGAGATGCCGATTCGAGGATGAGTCCTTCTCTTTTGTGGAATGGACCTTAGATCTGACCGCAGCACTAAATCAATTAGGTGATGCAGATCGTGATGTCTTGCGACAACGGGTGTTAAGCCCCAATCACCCGCAATATGAAAAGTATCGCAAGCGACTGCAGCGTGCACGCCAGCGTCTCAAGGCACAAATTCAGGGCGGTCCTGGGAAAAAGGAGACGATATTGTGAAAATACTGGTTTTAGGGGGCGCCCATTTTCTCGGTCGCCATGTGGTTGAACAAGCCCGGCACCGTGATCATACCGTAACCTTATTCAACCGCGGTCAGACTGCGCCAGGCTTGTTCCCTGATGTCGAAGAACTCCACGGCGACCGGGATGGCGGGCTTGATGCCCTGAGGGGCCGCCACTGGGATGCTGTCATCGACACCTCGGGTTATGTGCCGCGGATCGTGCGCCAATCAGCGGAACTGTTAGCATCCTTTGTTTCCCGGTATCTCTTTGTCTCCAGCATATCGGTGTACGCCGACTTTCATAGAACCCATATTGACGAAACATACCCAGTGGGTCAAGTGGATGACAAGACTACCGAGGATGTGGGGCAGTTCTACGGGCCCTTAAAAGCTTTATGCGAACAGGTGGTTGAAGCGGTATACGGCGAGCGTGCAGTCATCGTGCGTCCCGGCCTTATTGTCGGACCTTATGACCCCACCGACCGTTTCACTTATTGGGTACGCCAATTCGCCCGAGGTTCACACGTATTGGTTCCGGGGTCACCAGA
Source organism: Bacillota bacterium (assembly GCA_021820675.1). GTDB lineage: Bacteria > Bacillota > Sulfobacillia > Sulfobacillales > Sulfobacillaceae > Sulfobacillus. The sequence continues at coordinate 2,464 of JAKADI010000362.1, forward strand.
TAGACCGGTGCAATTAATCGATGGACGGGATCTCGCCTCTTTTATGATCGACCTGCTGGAAAACCGGGACAGCGGAGTCTTCAACGCCACTGGGATGCGCATCGCACAGAGAGCTTAAAGGCGGGACTGGGGGCCAAGAGGGAGGCCGAACTTCTGGGAATCTGGCGCACGCGTTAATGGGTTTCCCCGCTTTTAAAACATAGGCGACAGCAAACGCAACCCCATGGCTAAACCCTACGGTCAGCGATGGGTGGGCAGATCCCCTATGCGGTCTGTATCATGAACAAAGTCATGCGAAACCGTTCTCCTGATGTTTGTTGAGAACCTATCCTGTCAGCTCAGCACAGCTAAGGCCCACAACTTCCGTAGGGATCCGGTTAAAAACAAAGCAGCCCGTGGTCACAGTCATGAAAACTCTAGGGCAACAGGCGGTGATCAGATGATAGACCAAGAGACTCGTGAGGCCATTGCGGATCTTTGGAAACAGGTGGCGGAACCGGCGTCAGCCAGCACACTTCCCGCTTCTCTCACAGTGTCCGGAAGGCGTGGCCACTTGCCCGCCCACCATGCCGTTGAGGTAGCCGCCACCGCGGCTATTTCCGTCGCGCTGCTGGCAGCCGCTGCCATTGACCAGGTCCGCGGCATGAATCCCCCCGATATCGAGATCGACCGCAGTCACGTCGCAGCCGCCATGCGCAGCGGAGCGGTATTTCGCTGGAAAGGGCGTCCCTTGGCGTTGGACTTTGCGCCGCTATCCCGATTCTGGGAAGTCCAGGACGGATGGATACGCACGCACGCTAATTATCCTTGGCACCGGGACGCTCTTTTACGCGTTCTGGGCCTTGACAGCGAGAGCGAAACGGAAGTGGCTTCGTCTATGCGCCGGTGGTCAGCAAAGGATCTTGAGACGGCTGTATGTGACGCCGGGGGTGTGGCCGCCGCCTTTGGCTCCCCCAAGGACTGGCTGGCCCATCCGCAAGCGGCGTCCTTAAGAAAAGAACCCCTTATCGGCCGATTGAATGCCTCTGCTGCAAGCCCGCGCCCGTTGCCCCGCGCCACGCTCCTTGGTCAAGGACTGCGGGTGTTGGACCTCACCCGTGTCATCGCAGGACCCGTTTGTACCCGGTATCTGGGAGCATTAGGTGCATCAGTGCTTCGAATCGATCCCCCGGACTGGCCCGATTTGCCCAGGCACCTTGCCGCGGAGACGTTGCTGGGAAAACGGAGCGCCACTGTTCATTTTCGTGATAAAGCAGAGCAAGAG
>JAKADI010000363.1 GCA_021820675.1 Bacillota bacterium
CACTGGCTATGGGGATGATTCGGTGGATTTTGGACCATCAACGATATAACGAGCCATATCTTACTATTCCTGATGCCCAAGCGGCCACGGCCCAGGGAGAACCGAACTATACTAATGCGACGTGGCTCGTGGTAAGCGATGCCACCCATCCCAACAACCGGGCGTTCCTGACGGCGGCCGAAGCCGGACTTGTCGCCTCGTCAGATTCTCGTGCGTCGAATCCGGTGGTGTGGGACGCGACTAACGGGAAACCGGCGATCGCCACTCAAGTCTCTCGGGCCAAGCTCTGGCCCGCGCAACCGATGGATGTGACACCGGTGGCGGTGGCCGGGGTATCCTGTCAAACCTCGTTCCAGCTCCTTGCCCAGGAGGCGATGCGTTATACCCTTTCACAGTACGCCGTCATGGCGGGCACCGACGAACAGGCAATTGCACGACTGGCACAAGAAGTCACTAGCCATGGGCGGCGAGCGGTGGTGGACTTTTTCCGGGGAGCCGTGATGCATACCAATGGGGTTTATGCGGGTAGGGCGTTGATGACATTAAACATGCTTATTGGCAATGTGGACTGGATGGGAGGATATATCGTGGGTGGTGGAGGTGCTGATATTTTGGGTACTGAAACGGGGCAACCCTACCAGCTTAAGAAATGGCCGCGGATGAATAGCCAGGTTCCCGCCGGGGTGACGATTTCGCGTAACGGCACAGCTTATGAAGCCACATCTTACTATCAGGAACAGGTGTCAAAAGGCACGTCGCCCTATCCGGCCCAACGTCCGTGGTTTCCTTTCAGCGGAGGATTATGGGAAGAAATGTTTGCCGGTATCTACGAGGGGTATCCCTACTCCTGCGAAATTCTGGTGCAGCACATTGCGAATCCGGCGTGGAGTGCACCGGGGATCGGGGGAGCCGACGATGAGGATCTTCCGTGGCCACGGTTGATCAAGGATATCGCCAAGGTTCCACTCTTCATCGCCATCGACACCCAGATTTCGGAGAGTTCACGCTATGCCGATTACATTGTGCCCGACACAACGTACCTGGAAGGGTGGGGATTCCCAAGTCCGCGCCCCGTGATTCCGACCAAAGCTACCGGTGTGCGGTATCCCGTCATCGAGCCTTTGACACAAAAGACGCCCGCGGGTGAGCCGATGAGCATGGAGCAGTTCTTCATCGATGTGGCCAAAGCGTTATCCCTGCCGGGATTTGGCGCCAAAGCGTTCTTGGAAGGCGGATCGCTCGATACGCGGGAGGATTACTACTTAAAAATGGCAGCCAATGTAGCATGGGATCTGTCCTTTCTTGCCCGATCCGGCAATCAGTTAGTCATGCTCGGTCCTGTTCCGGATGCGGAAGGCAAGGATATCTCGACTATCGGGTCGTTGAGATCTCGTTATCAAGATGCGCTGACCGACGCAGACTGGGCCAAGGTGCCATACGTTTTGGCCCGAGGGGGACGGTTTGAAGATTACAATGTAGCGTATTTGCCCAACGCGGAGACCACCACCCGACTGCGGGAGTTGATGGGGCACCAGGTGTTGCGGACAGGGGTGGAACATTGGGCCAAGGCTCCCCATCAGGTGAGCCCTGACGATCTCTTGACTACATATGCGGACACGGTGCCAATTTGGAACGGCGGCATTCCGTCAAAGAACCCGTCGTGGGTAACCCACGTGTTGGGTACCACGGCGGCACTACAAATCTATAATCCAGATCAGGCGTTAGCCGTCAATGCGTTGACGGGCACGCATTTTTTGGGAACCGGCAGCTACCAGCCTCCCCAAAACATGTTGGGTCAACTCCTTTCGGACCTCGACCCGACGACGGAGTTTTCGTTTGTGCTGAGCACTCGCAAGGAAACGGTGCATAGCAAAGGATGGACCATAGCCGATCCGTGGCTTTTGGAAATGCTGCCAGAGGCATTCATCGACATCAACCCGTTGGACGCTGATCGTCTAAATCTCCGGGATGGGGATGTGGTGCGGGTGTCCTCGCGAACGTATCCTCGGGGATTGACAGGCCGTCTGCGACTGTTATCCGGAGTTCGGCCTGGCGTTGTTTCGTTTCCCCATAGTTACGGACATTGGTACTACGGATCCGGCAAATGGACGATTGATGGGCAACGTTATCAGGGTGATGCGAGCCGCAACGCTCCGGTGCGACTGAATGCAGTGATGCGTCTCGACCCCAGTCTAGCGGCCTCGGATGGGTGGACCATTGGGCTGGAAGATCCTATTGGAGGCGGATGCGCCTATTTTGAGACACCAATACGAATTCAAAAAGTCTAAGGCGTACGAATGGGAGTAGGGGGAAAATCCATGATAACCAAGACAACGGATTGGACAGCGGAGGAAATGGCGGCAGGTTGCGATTTTTTGGCCATAGCGTTTCTCTACGGGCCAATGCGTCTAGACCCCGCCGTGCAGGCAGCATGGGGAGGTCGCCTTGCTGCCGGGGGCTCCAATGTGTGGGAGCTGTGGAATGCAGTTGCCGGAGCACTGATCGACGAAGGCGGTGAGCAAGCAGCGATGGAGGATTTCCGTCAATGTTTGCAGGTCCCCCTCCCAGGACGCTATGTGCCGCCTTATGCGTCGATGTTCCTGGACACACCTGCCACCTTGTGGGGTCCGTCCACACAGCGAGTGCGCCAGTGGTACGAGCAAGGGGGGCTGGAATGGCGCCGATTCCAACACATTGTAGCGCCGGACCACGTAGGTATCGAATGGGCGTTTTTGGCGGAACTAAGCGCGCATTACACTCCGGAGACCAATGCACTTCGCGAGAGGTTCGTCGCCGAGCATATCTTGCGCTGGTTTCCGGCTTTTGTAACCCGCCTCGAGGGGGTGGCCCGTGGACTCTATTACCCAGCCCTGGCGCGCTGGGGGATCGCGTGGTCCGAGGCGATAGCGTCAGCACAGTAAGAAATGACAATAGGGCTAGTCCCCAGGCTGCTGGCTGGTCTGGGGACAGTAGGAGGATTAGAACGATGTTCGAGGATTTATTAAGCCCAATGCATTTAGTGGTGTTGGGTATCGTGGCATTATTGATTTTTGGTCCTAAACGTTTGCCGGAAATGGGGGCGGGTTTCGGAAAAGCCTTGCGCGGTTTTAAGGATGCAGTAACGGGAGATCTGGCACGGAGCGAGCTAGAAACGACGGCATCTGAGCCGCCATCGTCTGTGGTCTGAAAGATCTTTCGAGACCGTGTGTGGCGTTGGATAGGGGTTTCGAAGGCGAAAGACGGTCTATGTCAAGGGTGTGGATAAGTGACGTCGTGGTGGTGCGACGGCAAGCGGTCATCGTTGGACGATCGGCTGGTGGTACACTCCGCGGATACGAGCTAGGAGGCGTGCCGTGCGCGATCCGCTAAGAATCGGGCTTCGTCATAGGGCTGGCGGGTCTTGCACATCCGGAACAGAATGCGCATCCAAACGTTGGCCAGGACCCGTAAGGCCGCATGATGGCCGTGACCGCGAGCACGGTATTGGTCGTAATACTGCCAAGCTCATGCACATCGAGACAGGGAGGTGAACGCGAGTTGATCGACCGTCGCCCGAAAATGCTTGTCGCAGGCCCGGCGCATATGCACCCGTTTGAGTTTCCCGCTCTGGTAGAGCACGGGACTGGTGCCGGCCAAGGCTTGAACCGCCTCCGCCAGCTCAAACCGGTCCCGGTCGGGACCGAACCCGGCCAGGAGACGAGCGCCCAATGTCGTGGCGACGCCGA
>JAKADI010000364.1 GCA_021820675.1 Bacillota bacterium
ATTGGAGCGGTTTGACGATTTGTCGATTGGTAATCCTTAAACGGATGAAAGCAGTGGCGGGTCCAAAAGCGGGGATCGGGACCTAGCCTAGAGGGGGGGAGGCGACCTTATAGTCCTTCACCTTCCTCGGGAAAATCAGAAACACGTTTAAGAACAGAATAGGGACAATATTAAGAATATATGAGGCCGCCAGGTGGAATGGAGTGAAATTTGACTCAAGGTGACGGGCGATATCGTTAGCTATCATTTCTTCTTAACGGAGGTGGTCATTGATGAAAGAAGTGCTGTCCAGTAGGACTCCGGCCGTGGCGGGCCATGTGCGGTGGTCCTACGTCGTATCAACCCTCTTCGCACTCCAAGCGGTGGGGATGATCGACAAAATAAACGTCGGGATTGTTATGGCGTTCAAGCCGTTTCTGAACGCCATGGGTCTGGTCGGAAAACCGGCGATGGCGGGGCTTATCATGACCTTGTTTTTGGTAGCTTATGGTGTGGGGATGCCGATATGGGGATATTTGTGTGACCGGATTGGGCCTCGGCTGGCCGCCATCTACGCGGTCGTCATTTGGATTTTGATGTTGTTGTTAGGTGGCCTGGCAACGAATGTGGAGGTGTTGTACATTTCGCGTATCGGTCTCGGACTGGCCGAGGCCGTGATTTGGCCGGTATCGCACAAATTGACGGCCAGGTGGTTTCCGGTAGCGGAACGCAGTCGGGCTAGCGGGGTGTGGATAGCTGGCATTAACTTTGGCATCGTCTTAGCTGGGCTCATTGTGCCCACGGTGATTTTGTCCTCAGGGTGGCGATCCGCATTCTTCGTGTTGGCTGCCGTCGGCTTGATCCCCCTCGTAATGATGATGCGCATGGTGTCCGATACTCCTAGACAATCGAAGCAAGTGGGCGAGTCCGAGGTGGCGTACATTGAAGGAGGTATGCTGGAGCGCACCGAACGGGTGCCTGACCACGAAAGAAATGCGCAGGCGGTGGTCTTCAAAAACTATCGGTTTTGGCTCCTGACCATTGCCAACGTCGCCACCGGGATGGGCATCTTCGGAATCAATACCTGGCTTCCTACCTATCTCACCAAAGTGCGGCATATGACACTGACCGGGGAAGGGCTTTTCACGGCAGTGGCATGGTTTCTTTGCATTGGAGTTTTGATCTTAGTGGGACTCTGGTCCGATAAAATTCTACGCAGAGCGCCGTTTGGGGTAGTCAGTTTTCTGATCTACGCGGTTTGTTTGATGGGGGCGACGGCGGCTAAGAGCCCCGTGGTAGCCCTCTTGCTGATAGGACTAGCCATTTTTGCCTTGCAGACGACAACCGTGGCGGTGATGTCTTTGCTTCACAGCATTGGAGGAGCTGGCACCATGGGAGCCGGCAGTGGTGGTATGGTTGGCATCAGCAATTTTATCGGAGCGTTTGCGCCGCTAATCATGGGCATGATTTTGGGCGCAACCGGCAATTGGACTGCCTGATTCGGCTTTTTAGCAGGCAAGGCGGTTTTGTCCGCGGTTCTCATGGGTATTATGGTTCCCCAACGCTATTAGGGGTTAGCCGCTTCAATCCTCACTGTAGTGGGAAATCTGGGGAAGAGGGAAAATGTTATGGCGAAAATCTCTGTGACTTTGGCGACTGCGCCATATGGTCGTACTGAGGCCCTTAGAGACGGCTCGGTTTCCGTGCACGGGGTTGACTTAATCTGTCTGGCTTTGCCAGTCGAGGAGATATTCTGGCGCATGTTGCGCCACCAAGAATTCCATGCATCAGAAATGTCCTTGTCGTCGTATTTGGTGGCGGTCGATCAAGGCGATAGGGACTTGGTGGCCATTCCGGTGTTTTTGTACCGAACTTTTCGCCATGGCTCGATTTTCGTCAACACCGATGCAAGGATCCAAGAACCCCGAGATTTGATCGGGAAGCGGGTGGGGGTCCCGGAATACGAGATTACGGCAGCGGTTTGGATCCGGGGGATCTTAGAGCACGAATATGGAGTGCGTCCTAACGCCATCTGCTGGTATAGCGGCGGAGAAGAACAACCGGGGCGCACCGATAAAAGTCGGTTAAAACTGTCGCCGGAAATTTCGGTGACACCAATCGCCGCCGGGGCTACTCTCAATCAGTGGTTAGCCTCAGGCAAGCTTGACGCGTTGATTACGGCGAGGGTACCGTCGGCCTTTGTCGCCAACGATCCGCGCGTCAAGCGACTGTTTCCTGACTACCGCAGCGTGGAACTGGCGTATTACCGAAAAACCGGCATTTTCCCCATAATGCATGTGGTGACGTTGCGCCGCGATGTTCATGAAAAATATCCATGGCTCGCGAAAAACCTGGAAAAGGCGTTTGGCGCGGCCAAGGCTAAATGGGAAGAGGCGTTGTTTCACGGGGCTATCGAACATATGGCGATGCCGTGGATGATGGCGGAATTGGAACAGGAACTGGAGGTGTTCGGACGAGACCAGTTTTGGCCCTACGGACTGGAAAATTTCAATCGGAAAACTTTGGAGACGTTTGTCCTCTACGCGTACGAGCAAGGCTTAATCCAAAAACTTTGGGCACTTCCCGAATTGTTCGCGAAGGCAACCCTCGACGAGTTTCGCATTTAAGGTTATAGCCGGCGGACTACGCCAAAAATTGGAAGGAGGTTGGTAAGCCATTGGCAAGTCTTCGGAGTTTTCTCGCCCAACTGGATGAGAAGGACCTGGTACAGGTGTTAGGCGCAGTTAATCCTGCGGACTTTGAGGTCACTGCAATATTGCAGCACTTGGAGAATGGCGGCCGCTATCCTGCGGTATGGTTTCATCATCCACTGAATATTATGGGGGAGCCATCGGCGTTTTCTCTGGTCTCAAATCTTTTGGCCAGTCGGGCGCGCTGTGCCTTGGCGTTTGGCATGAATGCGGCTAATCGGGATTTACCATTAAGTCTTGAGTATGCGCGGCGCGAAGCCAATATGATCGCGCCTGAGGTGATTGCGACGAGTGGAGCTCCTGTCAAGGCAGTGCGCTTAACTGGCGAGCAAGCTGATCTTCGAATTTTGCCCATTGTACGCCACCACGAGATGGATCCGGCTCCCTATGTGGATATGACACCCTTTATGAAGGATCCCGACAGCGGAGCCTATAACGGTGCTTTTTTACGAATGATGTATCAAACCCCGAGACGACTCGGACTTCACATGTCTCCGCGGCATAATTGGCAGATTGCCCGAAAATATGAGGAGCGCGGGAAACCGGCGCCAGTCGTGATAGTGGTTGGTCACCATCCCACATTTTATCTCGGATGCTTGAATGTGTCCCCGTTTGGGATCGATGATTATCACAAAGTCGGTGCTATTATGGGGGAAAGCCTGCGCCTTACCCCATCTGAGACTTGGGGAGAGCAGATTTTGGTCCCGGCCGATGCCGAAATCGTAATCGAGGGTCAGATTCTTCCCCATCAACGTGATGTGGAGGGGCCCTTTGGCGAATTTCCCGGAACTTATGGGCCCCAACGAGTGCGCTGGGTGGTGGAAGTCACCGCTATCACTCACCGCCAAGACGCCATCTATCAGGACGTGTTCGTGGGCCACCGGGAAAACTGGATTATGGGAGCCTTGCCCAAGGAGGGATCGTTGTTCAACCGCATCAAAGGCGTTATCCCCACGGTGCGGGCTGTACATCTGCCATTGTCGGGGGTGGGGCGCTATCATTGCTATATTTCCATCGATAAAAAAGTCGATGG
>JAKADI010000365.1 GCA_021820675.1 Bacillota bacterium
ATGTGGTAATGGATATGCTCACGATGTTGCCGCGAGGACTAGAATTAGCCAATCCAATTATCGCTGCATCGGGCACATTTGGTTTTGGGCCTGAATACAGTCGATATGTGGACATAGACGCCTTAGGCGGTGTCTGCGTAAAAGGAGTCTCGTCAGCCCCTTGGACTGGAAACCCTCCTCCTAGAATTTGGGAAACACCAATGGGTTTGTTAAATTCCATTGGACTGCAAAATCCGGGTGTTGAGGCATTCATTGAGAAGGATTTGCCGTTCTTACGGAAACATGAGACACGTGTTATTGTTAACATTATCGGTCATACCGTGGAGGAATACCAACGCGTAGCCGAACGCTTAGGTAATCTGGAAGGTGTCCATGCGTTGGAAATCAATATTTCCTGTCCCAATATCAAAGAGGGGGGCATGAGCTTTGGGCAGGATCCCGACCAAGCCTATGCAGTGACTCGTGCTGTGCGCACTGTGACGGATTTGCCCATAATGGTTAAAGTATCTCCCAATGTGACATCGCCAGTGGATATTGCTCGGGCTATAGAAGCTGCCGGGGCAGATATGATATCTGCGATTAACACGGTCGTGGGTCTAGCCATTGACCTTGTTCGGCGTAAGCCGGCGCTAGGGGGTGTGACCGGAGGTCTTTCCGGACCGGCCATCAAACCGGTGGCTCTGCGGGTGGTCTATGAGGTGGCCCAAGCGGTTAAGGTGCCAATCGTGGGGATGGGTGGGATTTCGTCAGCCGCCGACGTATTGGAATTTTTAATGGCAGGAGCCACTGCGGTAATGATCGGCTCGGTCACCTTTCAGCATCCAGACCGCATGAATCAAATCATCAAGGAGTTGCCTCGGGTTTTAGAGGCGTACGGCTTTTCTACCTTGGCCGAAGCACGGGGGGCGGCACTGCCAGGAAAAGCCGAGGCGTTAGCTGGCGGGGAGGTAACCTATGAATCTTAGGCCGGGTTGCATCGCCTCGCCCAAGTTGTGGATTGCCCTAGACGTTCCTACGCAAGACGAGGCCGAATGGTGGATGAATCAATTTCCGCAACATCGGCACTATAAAGTGGGAATGGAACTCTTCTACCATATTGGGCCCCAAATTCTGCACCAATGGATTCAGGACAAAGGACTGTCTCTGTTTTTGGATTTGAAGTTGCACGATATTCCTCGAACGGTGGCTCAGGCCATTAAGCAATTAGATGATATAGGCGTTGTGATGACTACCATTCATCTGTCCGGCGGCCGGGACATGTGCCATGCGGCTGTACAAGCCCGCCGTCATGTGAGCATTGTGGGTGTTAGCGTATTGACGAGTTTGGGCGATCATGATTTGAAAGACGTGGGACTGACATGGCCGACCAAGGAGTCCGTGAACCGGCTTGTCGGAATTGGGCAGCAATCAGGGTTAGATGGTGTCGTAGTGTCTGGACAAGAATTATCTGGATTAGCTAGACAATGGCCCGGAGGCCGATTTGTGGTTCCCGGCATCCGCCGGGAAGGCGATGCGGAAAATGATCAGAAACGGGTTGTTAGTCCGCAATGGGCCTTGTCACAGGGTGCCACTGATTTAGTCATTGGCCGGACTTTACTGAAGGCAGAACAACCTCGGGTTGTCTATCAGGAACTTATGCATCTATTATGAGGAGGTTTGAGTATGGATCAAGGCGGAACGCTAGCGGATTTACGAGACGTGGGAGCGTATTTGCAAGGGCATTTTCTGTTAACTACCGGCCGGCATAGTGATACTTTCTTTCTTTTAGCGCGTTTGGCTGAACGACCAGACCGGTTAAGGCGCTGGATATCGCTGTTACACGAACAGATGGCAGACATTCATGCTAGTGCCATTGTCGGTCCAGCTGTCGGAGGAATTATTCCGGCGTACCAACTCGCTGCTCTAAGGCCGCCGTGCCGCGCGTTGTTTACCGAAAAGGGCGACGGGGATACAATGGTCTTCCGTAGGGGATTCCGATTGGATCCCGGAGAGTCCGTTATTATTGTTGAGGATGCCATGACGACCGGAAGTTCGATTCAAAAAGCGATAGACGCCGTTGGAGCGTACGGCGCTAGTGTAGCGGCAATCGGGACGCTTGTTAACCGTTCTACCAGCAACAAAACCCCTTGGTCGGTTCCTTTCTATTCGGTCCTCACGGTGAAAGGAATTCAGAATTGGCCGCCGGAAGACTGCCCCTTATGCCACAAAGGGGAACCGTTGACCAAACCTAAGCAGTAAGCGTTAGTCAATCAATTTATCGTGGGCAGCTCCTAGCCGCCTTAATCGTTCTAAATCGGGCGTGACATATAGTGTTTTCTCACGTTCATAAAGTACTTGGCCGGGCTCTGCATGGGGTTTCTTACGGACAAATTTCCGTTTGGTATAATCGACAGCGACAGTTGACGAGTGCTTAGCGGGGCTGTAATAGGCCGCGAGATGAGCCGCGTCGAGAAGATCCTCAAGATTTGGGTGACGTTTCCCGCTAAATAAGATGACATGTGATCCGGGGGTTTGTTTGACATGAAACCATATGTCATCAGGCCGGGCACGGTGGACGGTCAATTCCTGGTTTTCTTCGCGATTTCGGCCAACGAAAATGTCGAAACCGCCTGCACTAACAAAACGGCGGAATGGTTGATTCTCCGTTTGCCTCATTTTCCCAGTAGAAGCCACTTGTTTTAATTGTGCTCGGTAAGAGGGTATTGAATGAATTTGTTGTGCCCAGCTAAGAGCTTGCTCCGCTTGGATCAATTCATTTCGGATAATTGTCGCGAGACGGGCGTTGGCTGTGATCCGGCTTTTGATCTTTTTGTAGCGCCGGTAACACTCGTCCGCGACTTCTACCGGCGTCTTGTCGTCAGGAAGAGTCAGCGTCACCTTTTCCAAAGGTTGGGAGAATGATGGAATGGTGAGGGTCCGTGTTGCCTTGAATTGGTATTGATAGGCAAGCCACAAATCGCCTAGTTCCTTCCATTTATCGGGATTTTCGAGACGGCTTTCCTCCGCTTTAAACAGTTTAAACTCAAGATGTGCCACCCGATCTTTCCAATAGGCTATTAGTTGCTGCTGCAGATTCGTTCGTAACCGTTCCTGTTCTTCTGTCCAAAAAAGGTCATCAAGAATCTCATCTGGATTGGTGGTGGGCTGAGACCTCCATCCGGGCAACGGAAATACCCAGAGATCACGCGTGGTGTCCCGGCTCAGTATGACAAAGGGTGGTTGAGCCGTTTCATATTGACGGCAAAATTCTCCCAATGGCCATTGGGTGGAGTCGGAAACCAGGTTGCGAACCTTGGGTGATAGGTCATGGATTTGATGAGTCTGGCACGGGTTTGGCAACGCTGGGGGAGGCTGATAGTGTACGCCCGGACGGACCAAGCGGAGATGGTTCTTGTCCTGGAGATGCCGTAGCGCGTGCAGAATTTTTCCTTCCGAATCCAAGACAATAAAATTCGCGACATGTCCAGCCAATTCTACGACTAGATAGCCGCTAAGCTGTTGGCCCCAGTCGTTGTTCCAATGTACTTGAATCCACACAATGCGATCAAAATGAGGCATTAGTACCCGGTCGATGGTCAGCGGTAACAATTGAGAAAAAAGTGGATGGGGTGATTTAGGCAATTCAAACCGATGATGCGTTTCATGTATGCGCGCCAATCCCGGAGTGAACACTATTAAAATGAACATCTTTTGATGTGTATTGTGGTTCCAGCCTTGTAAG
>JAKADI010000366.1 GCA_021820675.1 Bacillota bacterium
AACGGCAGGGCTTCTTGCCGCCGGCATTACAGGGCAATTTGTCGGACTAGTGTTGGCACAACTGGCGATTGGCATGGCCCGCGGACTGTTTTGGCCAGCTGCTCAATCGTTAGTCTCAAAATTGGGAACCGACCCCTCCCAAAATTTGGGAACCTTTATCAGTGCCACCAAAGGCGGGTCCCTTGTCGGGATCGCAATGTCGGGAATGATGGCAAGGCTGCTCGGGATCCCGCAGGCATTTGCGCTGTCCGGAGGCCTGTCGCTGGTCGCTGTGTTTTTGGCTTGGTCATTTCCTATTCCTGCGAAATCGGCAGAAAACGCCCACTTCGGCGAAGCTGTCAAGGCAATGGGACCGGTCGGGAAGAGCCCCGTTGTGGTCGTTTCTGGGCTTGTGGCACTCTTGACAGCTCTGCCGCAGGCCTTGGCGCAGTCGTTTTATCCGGTCCGGCTGCTCGGTCTTCACGTCGTTCCCGAGGTGGCAACGGTTCTTACAGCTTTGCAAAGTCTCGGGATGATCGGCGCGGGTCTTGTGGCTGCCAAAATGATTCGCCGGTGGGGATTTAAAATCATCATCTTAGGCGCTGTGATGTTACTGGGACTGTCCGTGACCTTATCCAGTACCGGGTCGGTCAAGCTCTTAGCGGGGTGCCTGGTATTAACGGGAATTGCCGCAGGGCTTTTGAACGTGGGATTTTTGAGCGCCGTAACGGTCTTTGGGGAGAGGACCCAGCGCGGATTATATTATAGTGTGACCCAGTCATATTTTGTCTTGGCGATGATGGGTACGCCCTTGATTTCTGGGGTCTTGGCCTCCCATGCGTCGCTCTCCGTGATGTTTATGGTAGACGGCTTATTCACCTTCGCGGTTGGCGTGATCATTTTGAGTTTGTGGAGTTGGGGTTTTCGGCAAGCGCGGTCGGCTTAATCAAAAGCTAACCCCTCAAGGTTGGATGAGAGCGAGACGAGTAGGAAATTCGGGCGGGTAGTTCTCTGGACCATCCAAAGTTCCCGATTTTTCGGGTCATATAATTACAGGGATCGACGTCGGCCTACCGATGGAGGACCAAGGTGTTCCGTGTATCTTCTGGGGCATTCTTGGGTTCGCGGCTTTTGTGTTGGAGTGCCTGGCGTTATGGGGAAGAGAGCCATGGATTTGAGCGTGATGGTAAATTTCGTCTAAGAGAGTTATCGCACGGGATTAAGGATTGCGCTTTCCCAGAAGGAATATAATATTATGGTATAATAACACAACTTGGCCTAGAAGAAGTTTTAACGCCTGTGAGCGAGAGGAGGCCGTTTCGTGACAAACCGATGGCTTAGGGGGGTTCTGACACTTATTTTGTCAGTGCTCTTCATTGTGACGTTATGGGAGCTGATGAGCGGACAAACATCGACGACAACGCATGAATCATATAGTCGTCTGTTATCTATGGCCACTAAAAGCCAGGTCCACAAAGTCCGTATTGACCCTCAGACTCATACCGTGTATGCAACAACCACAACTGGTAAAAAATTTCAAACCACGTATGCCACAGGCGGGACGGCATCGTTAGCAAATGATTTAACCGCACATCACGTGACTGTCGATATCATGAAGCCTGCAACAACATCTTTGTGGCTTAGCTTGATTGGGAATATCCTGCCTTTGCTCGTGATTGTTTTTATGCTTTATTTTGTATTCAATCAAACGCAGGGAGGGGGAAACCGTGTAATGCAGTTTGGAAAATCGCGAGCTAGGCTACACACTGATGACACAAACCGGGTTACCTTTGCCGATGTCGCGGGAGTCGATGAAGAAAAGCAAGAACTCCAAGAGGTCGTCGATTTTCTCCGTTATCCGAAGAAGTATTTGGAACTGGGAGCTCGCATTCCCAAAGGCATTCTGCTTTCCGGCGCCCCTGGAACCGGTAAGACACTGCTCGCTAAGGCTGTGGCCGGTGAAGCAGGGGTTCCGTTTTTTTCAGATAGCGGGTCTGATTTCGTGGAGATGTTTGTAGGCGTAGGGGCTTCCAGGGTCCGCGACTTATTTGATCAAGCTAAGAAAAATGCTCCATGTATTCTGTTCATTGACGAAATTGACGCAGTAGGTCGGATGCGAGGGGCTGGATACGGGGGCGGGCACGACGAGCGGGAGCAAACATTAAATCAATTGTTAGTCGAAATGGACGGATTTGGTGTCAACGAAGGGATAATTGTCATTGCCGCCACGAACCGTCCCGACGTTTTGGATCCGGCATTACTGCGCCCAGGCCGTTTTGATCGGCAAGTCATTGTGCACCGGCCTGATGTCAGAGGACGGGAAGCGATATTAAAAGTGCATACACGGGGCAAACCCTTAGCCGAAGATGTGGACTTGGGAGTGATCGCGAAGAGAACCCCGGGATATACAGGGGCTGACTTGGCGAACTTGGCCAATGAGTCGGCCTTGTTAGCGGCACGCAACCGGGAACAAAGTATTCACATGGTGGATTTTGAAGAAGCTGCCGAACGCATCATGGCGGGTCCGCAAAAGAAGAGTCGCGTGATTTCCGAAAAGGAAAAGAAAGCTGTGGCTTTTCATGAATCCGGTCATACATTAGTGGGAATGTTGGTGCCGCATGGAGATCCAGTGCACAAGGTGACGATTATTCCCCGCGGGATGGCTATGGGATACACCTTGCCCTTGCCCGATGAGGATCGGTATTTGGTCACCAAATCGCAAATTCTCGATCAAGTGGCGATGGCGTTAGGCGGGAGAGCTGCAGAAGAACTTGTCTTTGGAGAAATTTCCACGGGCGCCCAAACTGATTTGGAGAAATCGACATCGATGGTCCGGCAAATGATTACCGAGTACGGCATGTCCGATGAACTCGGGCCGATGACGTACGGGCAAAAGCAGGACCAAATCTTTTTGGGACGGGATTTAGCCCGCGACCGAGATTACAGTGAAGAAGTGGCTTCCGCTATTGACCGTGAGGTGCGGCAAATTGTGATGGAACAATATCAAAGAGCGAAAAGCATTTTGATGACACACAGAATCATACTTAACCGATTGGCTTTGGCATTGATGGAAAAGGAAACGTTGTTGGCGGAAGAACTGCTAGCCATTGTTCAGGGGCGGGAATTAGCCATATAACATTACCAGGCCTGAAGCATGGGAGTATTTCACGTGCTTTCGGGCTATTCTTTATGTAGGAGTTAGGGAGTAGGGGAAAGGAGTGGATCATTTGTCCGTGACCGCCAAAGACCAAGGATTTGTGGGCCATGTCCAAAACGGAAGTGGGTGGTATGGCTTTTCGACGGGGAGGTTTAAGACGATTACCCTTCATGCTTTTCTTATTAACGAATTAACCGCCGATGATGCGGTTTTTGGAGCCGTATTGCCTCATGTCCTCCAACGGGGTACAAAAAGATGGCCAACCTTTATGAAAATGGAACAAACACTAGAGGACATGTACGGTGCGTCATTTCGTGCCGAAGTGGGAAAACTGGCGGATAAACAGCTGATGTCGTTCCATTTGGAAATTGTTAACGGTCGTTATTTACCAGGGCACCCCGACACCTTAGCTTTGGCCTTGGATTTTCTGCGGGAAGTTTTGGACCGTCCCTTGGGCGAACAGGACGCTTTTCGTGAAGATATCGTGAATCAGGAGAAGGATCTGATAAAACGGCAAATCCAGGGCCTCATCAACGACAAAGGACAATATGCCATCACGCGGCTGATTGAAGCCATGGCCGAC
>JAKADI010000367.1 GCA_021820675.1 Bacillota bacterium
GCGCAGAACACTATTACCAAGCATTCAAACACTGGTGACGCGACACGCCCTATTCCACCGTGACCGATTTCGCTAAATTCCGGGGCTGATCAACGTCTTGACCTTTAGCCACTGCCGTATGGTAGGCCAGAAGTTGTAAAGGAACGGCCGCTAGCACCGGAGCCAATAATGGCTCGGCAATAGGAATTGCAAGCCGATGGTCTAGGGGCACAGTCAATGGAAGTTTCTCATCGACGATTCCCCATACCTCAGCGCCCCGGGCCTTGACTTCTAAAATATTGGAGACGGTTTTCTCCGCCACGTCATGTTCAGTCACGATGGCCACCACCGGCGTTCCTTCTTCAATCAACGCTAAAGTCCCATGCTTCAACTCTCCAGCAGCATACGCTTCCGCGTGCAAATACGATATTTCTTTGATCTTCAGTTGCCCTTCCATCGCCAAAGCATAATCCAATCCTCGGCCAATATAGAACACATCATGGGTTTGAGCTAACCGTGTTGCCATGGACTTGATCCCGTCCATACGGTTCAGAACGGTGTGCCCTAATGCAGGGATTTGGACAAGCCCCCGAACCAAGTCTGGGCGTGCTTGCCCCTGTAATTTGGCTAACGCAAGTGCCAGAAGTGTCAATACAAGGATTTGGGTGGT
This sequence comes from Bacillota bacterium, assembly GCA_021820675.1. Lineage (GTDB taxonomy): Bacteria > Bacillota > Sulfobacillia > Sulfobacillales > Sulfobacillaceae > Sulfobacillus. The sequence continues at coordinate 650 of JAKADI010000367.1, forward strand.
GTAGGCTTTCGTCGAAGCAACGGCAACCTCCGGACCTGCTAAGGTAAAGCCTACTGCATCGGATTCTCGTGCGACCGTCGACCCGACCGTGTTCGTAATACTGTAGGTAAAAAGCCCTTTTTCCCGCGCCAAGCGCAGGCAGGCCAGGGTATCCGCTGTTTCTCCCGACTGTGAAATCGCCATCACCATTGTCTCTTTATCCAAAATCGGGTGGGAATAACGAAATTCGGAGGCCACATCCACATTCACGGGAATTCGAGCCAAGCGTTCAATCAAGGATTTTCCCACCAAGCCCGCGTGATAAGCGGTTCCTGCGGCAACAATCTGTATCCGCTTGTAATGCGTGAGTTGTCCTACGTCCAGTCCAAGTTCCTGGGGGACCACTTCATCTTCATGGATGCGTCCCAGTAAACAATCTCCCCAGACGTCTGGTTGTTCCATAATTTCTTTCAACATAAAATGCGGATAGCCGCCCCGTTCCGCTTGCTTGATATCCCAAGTCACGGTGATAACGGGCCGCTCAATCCGATCCCCCGCCAAATTAGTAATGGTCACCTGGTTGGGGGTGACAACCGCAAGGTCTCCATTTTCCAGAATCAGGGCACGCTTAGTTGCTGCTAAGAACGCACTAAAATCGGATCCCAGATAATTGGCGCCTTCTCCTAATCCGACGATAAGAGGGCTAGTCCGTCTGACCGCCACAATGCGGTCCGGATGGGTCGAAGAAATCGCCAAGAACGCATAAGCTCCCTGCAGCCGCATTTCGGCCTTGCGAACAGCACCCTCTAAATCGTCAGCTCCTCCATAATCCTCAAGCAGCTGCGGAATAACTTCTGAGTCCGTATCCGACCGAAACAAGTGCCCCTTTGCCATCAGTTCCTCACGCAAGACTTGGAAGTTTTCAATGATACCGTTATGAACGGTGGCAATTTTCCCACGGCAATCAACGTGAGGATGTGCGTTCTCATCAGTGGGTCGACCATGCGTAGCCCAGCGGGTATGCCCGATACCGCAGGGAATTCCGGAAGGAAGAGCCCCGAGCAGTTCGCCTAACGCTGCCAGTTTACCCTCTGTCTTTTGAAGCGCGATCCCATCTTGAGCTGCCAGAGCAATACCCGAGGAATCGTAACCACGATATTCCAAACGTTTTAGCCCATTAAAAATAAAGGGGAGCGCATCGTCTTTCTCCCCAACGAATCCTACAATCCCACACACTTGTCATCGCCTCCAACAAAATTGGAGTCGGTCCTAACCACACGTTTTTGTGTCGCCTTCACAAGCGGCCTTTGTCCGTGATTTGTCGACTGTTAGGAAGCCGGAGGTCACCCGCCGAATATTTCGAGATCCCTCGCCTCGTCAACCTTTCCCCATATCGATCCTATCCGAGAAAGGTTCCGGCGCTAACGTGAGTCTATGCAGTCATGCCTTGGCCGACTCCAAAGCATTCTGCACGACCGATTCCAGACGGTCTGCCCACTTCTCAATCTCACTAGAGTTGAGCCCTTCTACCATAATGCGTAACAGCGGTTCGGTTCCGGATGGTCGAATAAACACCCTCCCATCACGCCCTAAGCTGTCTTCAGCCTCTTTGACTAGTGCGGCCAGCCCCGGAATGCTTTCCCACTCAGCCATGGTTTTGTCGACTTTCACATTACGCAACAGTTGGGGGTAACGTTCCACCGGGCGCACCAGTTCCGCCAAAGGCAGATCCCGACGCCGAATTTCCGCTAAGAGTGCCAAAGCCGTTATGAGTCCGTCGCCCGTCGACGCATATCGGGCCAGAATCACATGGCCAGATTGCTCGACTCCAAGAATGAAGTTCCGCTCCCGCATCAAATTTGCAACCCATCGGTCACCTACGGGAGTCCGTTCGAGCTGAATGCCTTCCTTCTCTAGTGCCCGTTCCAGTCCCAAATTGGACATTACTGTGGCAACGACCTTATTGTGTGCTAACGAACCTTGCTGTTTCATGCCCGTGGCCAGAACGTACAAAATCTCGTCGCCGTCCACAATGTGACCTGTGTGATCGACAGCGATTAACCGATCCGCATCCCCATCAAAGGCGAGTCCCAGGTCCCATTGATGGATCAACACCTGTTCTCGTAGTACCGAAGGCTCGGTTGCCCCGCAGTGAACATTGATGAGGGATCCCTCGGGTTCACTGAACAAGGGATGGGCATGCACACCAAGACTCCTTAATACCGTCTGCGCCGTAGCGGTCGCTGCACCATGCCCCAAATCCAGTCCCACCCGCAACGCGGGAATAAGTCCGGCAAATAAACTCTCCAAATAGCGGACATAATGGCTTAAGGCAGTGGTTTCATAATGATACACCTGGCCAATATGCGTATCCCTTACAGCCTGAAAGCGTCCGGTTGCAATCACGTGTTCCACTAATTCTTCTTGCTCGATCGGCCACTTCCGGCCCTGATGATCCAACAATTTGATGCCATTATAGCGTGGAGGATTATGCGACGCCGAAATCATAACACCAGCTTGTGCTCCCATTTTATTGATCAAATAAGCCAAAGCCGGGGTTGGCACAATTCCCACAATCAATGCATCTACCCCGCTTGAGGTAAAGCCTGCTGTTAATGCGGCCTCCAGCATAGCCCCTGACGTCCGCGTATCGCGGCCGATTAACACGCGTGACCCGGAACCCAGAGACTCCGCGGCAGCCCGCGCTATATTCACCGCCAAATCAATAGTGAGCTCGGTATTGGCAATGCCGCGAGCTCCATCGGTTCCAAACAACGACATAAACGCCAGCCCCTTCACCCTAAATACCCAACCACATTCTCCGTTGTGCTATACCCTATTAACCCACCTTGGCAATGGTGACAACGACACTCACATCTTGACTCTTAACGCCCGAGACTCCAGATGGAAAGACCAACGGCACTGCAGCTGAAACAGAGCCCGTATCACCAGAGACATCAATGGGTATGGTGTATAACACATGCACCGCATTTATAGCGCTTTGCGTTCCCGTAATATTAACAGTCGCCGGGTTGACGCGAATGTTCGTAATCGAATACCCTGCCGCGGGATGGCCATGGAGTTTGG
>JAKADI010000368.1 GCA_021820675.1 Bacillota bacterium
TTGTCCTGTTGCCGATGATGGCGTTGATTTTGCAGTTGGCTGTACATACCGTGACAAAGGTGGGGGTTAACCGGTTTCGGTTGGGAGGCCGAGATTTAAAACGCTTGATTGTGCTGGGGTATCCCAGGCGAGTGAACATTTTTTCCCGGACAGTCGAATCCGTTCCTGAAGCAGGGATGGAGGTTATTGACCGGATGGAAATCCCTTTGGGATCCGTCGAAAGCGGACGCCACGCCGTGAACACGCTCAGGCAATTGCTTTATTCAACCGTAGTCGATACCGTGGTATTAGCTTTGCCAATGGCGGATGACATTATGATGGCAGCCATAAAAATGGCCCATCAACAGGGCAAAGAAGTGCGGATGATTTTAGATGAGGTTGGGGCATTTGCCTATAAGTCTGTGCTCTATGATTTTTACGGGAATTCGGTGCTGGTGGTCAACTCCAGTCGTGGTCAGCAAACCATTCGTCAAGCCATCAAACGGTTGATGGACCTGGTGCTGTCGTTCCTGGGGATCATTGTGACGTTGCCGCTTGCGGCACTGATCGCACTGTTGATTAAATCCGATAGCCCCGACGGGCCCATTTTCTTTGTGCAACAGCGTGTCGGTCTTAATGGCCGGCATTTTCCTTGCCTTAAATTCCGCACAATGGTGCCCAATGCCGAAAATCTGAAAGCGGACATTGCACATCTCAACGTTATGAGCGGCCCGGTATTCAAAGTGCCCGACGATCCCCGGGTTACACGCGTCGGCAAATTGTTGCGCAAAACCTCACTCGATGAACTGCCGCAATTAGTCAATGTGCTTATTGGCCAGATGAGTTTGGTTGGCCCCCGGCCAGCTTTACCGTCGGAAGTCGAGCGCTATGGAGGGGATTACCGCAAAAGACTGTCGGTGCGGCCAGGTATAACCTGTTTATGGCAAATTTCCGGACGTAACGACATCGATTTTGATCAGTGGATGCAATTAGACATGGAATATATCGATTCCTGGTCGCTCTCGTTGGACGTGAAGATTCTCCTGAAGACCATTCCCGCTGTCCTTCAACAAAAAGGCGCGCATTAAGCCTCCGTCCGAGCATATCTGCCATGTTGCTTGGGAGAGATGTCATTTGTGTTGCGTATTGGCAGTTCTGATGCCTTTGCCGTAAGATACGTACTATGAAGGGATTGCTGGAATTAACGGAGGTTGAACATGGCCGATTTGGATTGCCAACTTTTGCATGTCATAGGCGATGCGCCGGAAGGGCCCTGGAGCGTCTTTTCGCTGCCGATAGGCGACGGCACAGCCATGGTATCGCTTATCATCCCGCGGTCTTTGTGGGTGGAAATTAGCCAACGAGACCCTTTTTCCTCAGACATATCGATTATCGAGCAAATTGGCCGTCTGGCGATTCCCCGTCGCCTTGCTCAAGGCGACGTGCCCAGTACTATCCTGTTGGAAGCGAAAGATATTCCGGAATTGTGGGAAGAACCGTCCGAGCCGTGGTATATGACCTTAAGACGGTGTGGCCACTGTCAACAGCTCGTTCCCCATGGAGAAGTGCTGGAAGGCCTCGCGAATGCGCTTCCGCCCAATTCACGCGGTCAGGTTACGGTGGATGTGCTTTGCCCCGCGTGTCGGGTTCAGACCGCGCATACGCTCAATCCATGGGGTGTTCTTCTTCATCGGTAGAGTGGGGTTTTGCTGAAAGGATGAGAGAAAACGTGGATGCAAAACTGGTGGAATTACCGGGGCATCTCATCTTGGATGAGCCGACAGATGATTATCACCCAGTGCACGACGAGAATCGGGTTATTGAATGGGCCTGTGTCTTTCAGGCTCGCAACCAGGAGGAAATGGAATCGCATTATTTCCATCATCATAAGCTCTTAACCCGGGACGAACTCATCGAAAAATCCGGACCGTCATCTGAGGTCGTCGATAAGGCGACGCAATGGTTAACCCGCCATGGGGTTAAGGTTCTAAGCTACAGCGACTTTATCCTGCGGCTGCAAGGGAGCTTGAAACAAATACGGGAAACTTTGGGGCTGAGCTTCGGAGAAAAAGACCATCACGTCATGCCGCTGTCAGAACCCCTGGTGCCGGATTGGCTGGCTCCCAACATCGTCGGCTTTGTCGGTCTGGAAGACGTGTCGCGGCTTTATCCGCGCTTTCGCTTTCCCACGCATTCTGAGCAGTTAGCCAATAATGGGCAGGGATTTTACCCCCAGGACATTCACGGCGCCTATGAATTTCCCGCCTCGCTAAATGGCGCAGGACTCACTATTGGACTGCTGGAGTTTTCCAATGGCTATAACCCTCGAGATGTTCAGGCATTTTGGAATCAGTTTGGCATTACCCCGCCGCAGTTGACGTTTGTTTCCGTAGACGGAACACCTAACGATAATGGGGTGAATCCTTACGACCTTGAAGCCACCTTGGATATCGAATGGAGCGGGGCTCTGGCGCCGGGTGCCGGCCTCGTGGTCTATGAAGCCAGTGCGGGGTCGAGTGACACCGCCTTTGCCCTGTCCGTCCTGAAATCTCTGCATTACGCGTACCACGATACGGTGAATAAGCCAGATATTTTGTCGATTAGCTATGGGGACGGGGAAACCCGGTTTCCTCCTGTGACGATGACATCGTGGGATCTGCTTGCCCGCAATGCCGCTCTAATTGGGATCACGATTTTTGTGGCGTCAGGAGACCAAGGAGCCTATGGCCTTCACGGAGTTGGTCGTCCGATTTGCCATGTCGACGCCCCTGCCAACTGTCCTCACGTGGTTGCGGTGGGAGGGACACATCTCGTTTTAAATCCGCAAGGGCACATTATGGTGGAAACAGGCTGGACGGATGTGAACCACAACGGAGCCTCCGGCGGCGGGATTAGCCAAGTGTTCGGCGTTCCCGTCTATCAAGAGTCCTTGAGCTTGCCCGTCGAAGCTGGCGATCATCTGGGGCGCGGTGTTCCAGACGTGGCACTCAATGCCGATCCCGATACCGGCTATGCGGTCTTCTTCCAAGGAGCATGGACCATTGTCGGAGGAACTTCGGCGTCCAGTCCGATCTGGGCGGCCTTAATGGCCCTTGTCGGCCAAAATCGGGCTCAAGCGGGCAAAGCGGCCATTGGCTATGTGAATCCGCTGCTTTATGCCTTAGATCATGCGAGTACCTTTCACGATATTACGGTGGGCAATAATTCTTATGACGGCGTCATTGGCTACCAATGTACTCCGGGGTGGGATGCGGTGACGGGGTGGGGGAGCCCTGTTTCCCGCCAGGTGGTGAAGAGTCTGTCTTAAGGGCATGGTTGTTGACAGGAGTGCCGCTCACCGTATTCAAATATCCGGCGCAAGTCCACAGGTGTAAGGGCGGCTTGCGCCCTTCATGTGTGTCCTTGGCATGACGAATGGGCCGGTAACCGCCGGCTTTGCTGGACTCTCATTGACTCGGGCGGGTATGATGAGTCAAATCTTTCGTGATTGCATTCGGATCCGCAGGCTGAGGGGGACTTTTTTTATGGAAAAAAACATAATAATATAGTTATGCATATATAAGAAAGGAGCTGCTTCGGGGATGACTGCGGAAGAACTGAGTACGCTCTTTAAAGCCTTGGCGGATCAGACGCGATTGCGGATTTTGGCATTGCTTTCCCGTAGGGAATACTGTAATTGCGAATTTGTCTCGATCTTTGGTATTTCCCAACCGGCCATTTCCCGCCACATCGCGC
>JAKADI010000369.1 GCA_021820675.1 Bacillota bacterium
GGGTCCAGCTCGATGGCTTCTGTCTGTGGAAGTACTCTAGCACTCATGGATGGAGGAGTGCCCATTTTGGCTCCTGTGGCTGGAATTGCCATGGGTTTGGTAAAGAATGAGGAAGGTTTGGCGATTCTGACGGATATCCAGGGACTTGAAGACGCTTTGGGCGATATGGACTTTAAAGTGGCTGGAACGCGGGATGGCGTTACGGCTATTCAAATGGACATCAAAATTCACGGGTTGGACCGTGAAATTTTGGAGGCCGCATTGCAACAAGCGCGCAAGGCCCGTTTAGAAATTCTTGATATGATTGAGGCTGTGATTCCAGAACCGCGCAAGGAACTGTCTTTGCACGCACCGCGTATATTAACAATGGCTATAGATCCCGACAAGATTCGTGATGTGATTGGTCCCGGTGGGAAAACCATTAACAAAATTATCGAGAGCACTAAGATTGGTGACAAGAAAGTTGACATTGACATTCAAGATGACGGCACCATTTACATTGCAGCCTTGAATCAAGATATTGCCCGTCGTGTCCAAAACATGATTGAAGATTTGACTCGTAGTGTGCAAATTGGCGAGATCTTTGATGGCCGGGTGACTCGTATTATGAATTTTGGCGCTTTCGTTGAAATCCTACCCGGTAAAGAGGGATTGGTGCATATCTCGCAGCTATCGTATTCACGGGTTAACAAAGTGGAAGATGTGGTTTCTATCGGTGATTCGCTCAGGGTCAAGGTCATCGAGATTGATAGTGTGGGACGGATTAACCTGTCCCATAAGGACACTCTGCCGGTTCCAGAAGGCTACGAACCGTCAAAGCCTCGGCCTTCGCATGACCGTCCTTCTCCGCGGCGCCCTGGTTCACATGGTCCCACTAAACGTGACTCGACCAAATGATTTTGGGAGGACAATTGTCGACGGCGAAAGGACTTGACTATGCGATTTCCCACGCCGCCCAACATGGACTATCAACGATACAAGTATTTTCCCGCAGTCCAGTGGGAGGTCAAAGTAAGCCACTTCCCAAAACGGGGACGGTAACGGGCTGGTTGGAAGAGGCCCATATCCGCCCGTTTTTTGTTCATGCTCCCTACTTTGTGAATCCGGCGGCGACGGAGCCCTTAGCGCATCAACGTGCCCGACAAGTTTTGAGTGAAGAGATGATTCGGGTGAAACGCCTTCATGGAGACTATTTAGTGCTTCACCCTGGTCATCAGCAAGAAAAACCAATAGAAGAGTCGTTAAACGCGCTAACGCAAACCATCCGTGATATTCTGAAGAAACCCGGATTTGTGTTAATAGAAAATGCTTCAGGTCAAGGCCGGGAAATTGGAGCCAACTTAGATGAGTTGGCAAATTTATTCTTATGTTTGGGTCGACTCCGTCGTGTGGGTTTTTTACTCGATACAGCACACGCCATGGCGTTTGGTTATTCATTGCAGAAGGCCGATGATGTGTCCCGATTTTTTGAGTTGGTGGATCAGAAAATAGGCTTGTCTCGTCTAAAGGGTATCCACCTTAATGATACCATGTACCCTGTGGGTTCAAGACGTGATCGTCACGCACACTTGCTAACCGGCGTTCTTCAAACTGACGGACTAGAACGCCTGCTACGCATAGCGTATGAATCAAACTTCCCTATCATCTTAGAAACTCCGGGCAAAGATATGGATGCGCGTAGTGGCGACGTACAGGTAATCAGGCAGCTAACGGATGGGTGGGTGTGATCTAAATTAGCAGCCGTTCTTGCCCGTCTACTTCAGCCTAAGACTGGCGCAATTCATCCGATCCATTCCGTATTACCAAAAGGAAGACGCGAAGGGTACTTGCTTCCTCGTAACCTCGCACGGTGGTCAGATACGAGGAGTTCAGTCATCTATCCTGCGGAGGACATCCTTCTTTACATAAACTCGTTGGCTGTCTTAGGCACGGGACGGGTCTTGCCAAATCCCGCATCGACGAGTAAAACAGAACCAACGGTCCTAACTGAACCGCTGGGGCCGGGAGAATTCTAAATGTGGCGAACCGTGTAGTATCTTGCTCCCTAAATACGGAATTTGGCCTTTCTGGGCGGGCCAGCAGCCGTGTGAGACCATAGATGTGAAGGAGGCAAAAATCATGGGAGAATCGAAGACACCGCGTCAAGTGGGTTTTGGCGGCAAGCCTCTAACACTCGAGGGGACCGAAATACAGGTGGGAGAAGCTGCTCCCTCGTTTACCCTCGTGAACGGGGATCTTAAATCGGTATCATTGAGTGACTTTCGTGGACGGGTCATCCTTCTCACCACTGTGCCGTCGTTGGATACATCAGTCTGCAATATCGAGACTCGCCGATTTGACCAGGAAGTCGCTAAACTAGCGGGCCGTATAGCCTACATTACCGTGTCGATGGACCTGCCCTTTGCCCAAAAACGGTGGTGTGGAACTGCGGAAACGCAGTCGGTTGTGACGTTGAGCGATTATAAAAATCACGAATTTGGAAAAAGCTACGGGATATATCTTACTGACTTAGGCTTGTTGGCTCGTGCAGTGTTTGTTATCGATGCGGAAGGGATCATCCGTTATCGGGAAATCGTAGCGGAAGTAACCCATGAACCCGATTATGAGGCTGCGTTAACGGCAGTGAAAGGCCTGTTGACTTCATGAGATATTCCATCTAGTACAGGGCAACTGACCAAAGACCCATTGAAAGTTATTGCGGATGGACCCTACATCCCGGCATCAAGTGCTTCAGTACTTGGTGCCGGGATTAAACTTTAGATGACTGACGGGCGTGGTGCTTCGTGGAAATCTGTCTCGTCTTGAAAGCGGTTCTATTTTATTTGAGTCCGTCATAGGACAAGGTGAGAACCCAACGACAGACGGGAAGGGGCATTCCTTATGTGGATCAAAGTCATTTCCCTACGGTCTCCAACGACCAAGATGCTATCTCTTTTGGCGGTATTCGTTTCCAGTATCCTTATATTTCGAACGCCTCCACCAAATGGCGTACCGGTAAAGGCACCGGTTCCCGGGCCGGTGTATCGGGTAATTACCTCTTATCGCTCAATGGCTTTGACGATTAATGTCGTGTGGGGAACGGACTATGTATCTAAGCTCCTTAGCGTGTTAAAACGCGATCATGCGAAAGCGACATTCATGGTAGGGGGAGTATGGGCCAAGGATAATCCTCAGCTAGTGCAGCAGATGGTTCGAGACGGGATGGAAGTTGGCAATCATGGTTGGAATCATGGGCATCCTGCGAGCATGTCTCTCGCCGCGAATGTCATTGATATCCGTAAGACCAATGATGCTGTCAAGGCCGTCTCGGGCGTGATTCCTAAGGTCTATGCTCCACCTTACGGCGAACTCGGACCCACCATCCTTAATGCAGCGGCGGAAATGCACATGCCACTGATTATGTGGACGATTGATACGATCGACTGGCGTCCCTCTTCATCCACTCCGTATATAGTTGACAAGGTATTGCAAAAAGCACACCCCGGTGCAATTGTTCTCATGCACCCCACTAACCGTACGGTAGACGCTTTAGGGCAAATTATTCAAGGACTAACCAATCAAGGATACCACCTTGTAACCGTTTCGCAATTATTGAAGACGGGCACGCCTATAGCCGATGGATAAAGCGACGCTGGCTAGTCATTGCGCCTTTTGATATGATGGCGAGGGCGAAAACAGAGGAAAGGCATGAGACGAAAGGCAGGAGAGCG
>JAKADI010000370.1 GCA_021820675.1 Bacillota bacterium
TCGGCGAGATACTGGGCCTTTTGCTCCTCAGTGCCAAACCGCCAAATTCCTTCAATATGCAAAGAATTATGAACCTCGTAAATCACCGCGGTGGCCGGATCGGCAGCGGCAATCGCTTCGACGACCAGTGTCTGAGCCAGGTAGGTTGCGCCCGCACCACCCCACTTCGGCTCGACAATCATCCCTAAATATCCTTGCTGACCCAAAAGCTCAATATTTTCACGAGGAAACACCGCGTGGCGATCGAATTCCTGCGACCGTTTGGCAATGGTATTTTGCACTAACTCATAAATCGCGTCGCGAATGGCATTTTCTTCCTCGTTTAATAGGCTTAGACCCATTTTTGTCAGTCTCCTTGTACCGTGGTACCCATCCACTCTCTTAAGATTCTTCTTGCCTCCGAACCGGCATCATTCCCGGATAGTATGCGCTTCACGGTTTCATCCCATAGAGCCTTTTGTCCGGGAGCGGACTGCATGAGCATCAACTGGTCTTCCAGTGCCTGTTTTAATATGTTCTCGGCTTGCTGATAGCGCAAATCGTCCAACACGTGGTGCTGCCGGAGATGGTGTTGATGATGGTCAACCGCTTCCACCACGTCATCCAGGCCCATGGCCCGGTCTGCCTGGGTTTTGACAATGGGCGGCGTCCATCCGGACGCTTCGGATGTCAAACTCAGCAGGCCTCTTAGGGACCTTACCGTTAGGTCAACTCCCTCCCGATCGCTCTTGTTCACCACAAACACATTGCCAATTTCCAAAATGCCCGCTTTAATCGCCTGGATATCATCACCCAGGCCAGGCGCCAGAACCACCAGAATCGTTTGCGCATAGCGCATGATGTCGACTTCAGCCTGACCTGCCCCGACCGTTTCAACCAATATCGTATCAAATCCGGCCGCATCCAATAATGTAATCGCCCCGAAAGCAGCCCGCGAAAGGCCGCCCACATGTCCCCGGCTGGCCAGACTCCGCATATATACACCCTTGTCGTCAACCGACTCTTGCATCCGAATTCGGTCACCTAGTATGGCTCCCCCAGTAAATGGACTCGATGGATCGACCGCTAAAATGCCTACGGTATGCTCGCGTTGACGCAAGCGCAGGGCTAAGGCGTTGACCAATGTCGACTTTCCCACGCCCGGGGCGCCGGTAATGCCGATAATTCGCGCCTTGCCCATATGCGTAAACAAGCGGTGAGCTAATTCCTTCCCCCGCACCCCTCCCTCATCAATCCACGACAAACCCCGGGCTATGGCCCGGCGATTACCCGCCAGAATCCCCTCGTACACGGTGTTTACATCCATCAACGCTCTCCCACATTCTTCCTGATGTATTCGACGATTTCATTGGTATCGGTCCCCGGACCGAATACGTGCTTAACACCACACCCCAACATTGCCGGCACATCATCTTCTGGGATAATACCCCCTAGGAGAACCAGAATATCGTTCATGCCGTTGTCATGCAATAAACGCATAATGCGGGGTACCAATGTTGGATGAGCCCCGGATAAAATCGAAATCGCGAGCACATCAACATCTTCCGATAATGCTGCTTCGACAATTTGATCGGGGGTTTGGTGAAGTCCGGTATAAATCACTTCCATTCCTGCATCTCTTAGAGCCCTGGCTATCACTTTGGCTCCCCGGTCATGCCCATCTAGTCCTGGCTTGGCCACTAACACGCGAATCATTCGATTCACTCCTCGTCATGGGGTACTGACAGTATATGGTATCCATTATGCTTAGGTGACATCGTAAAGGTCATTAACCAGTTTAACATTCCCCAGACAGAAATAAGAGAAGAAAACCCAATAAGGCTTCTTCTCATGCAAATCAGAATTGCTATTGTTTAGGCTCCCCGTGCCACACGCGACGCGGATTGACCTTGGTGGGAAGAGCGGGAATACACGTAACCCACAAATATCAACACCAAACCCAAAATATTCATGACAGGCAAAATGCTTAGGCCCACCCCTTGCGACGCTAAGGTTCCGCCCACCCCCGCCGCTAAGGCGCCAGCAGCAATAAGTAAATTGTAATACCGCCGGGTTTTCCACCACGACCATAATGCTCCGACAATCACTATCGTGCCCCCTAGCGAGGCCATCACGATATAAACCACTTGGGTCAGGCCGACAATGGCGTCTTTGCCGCCATTAAGGGCTAGCCACGACCCGTGAATCACGGGGGGCGTGATAAATACAGACCCGGTCAAGACGACCGCCAAGAGCACAATGAATCCAGCGTAAATGTCCGCGATCCGCTTAGAAAACGCCAAATAGGTGGTTCCCACCGACATGGTGGCCACCAACGTCGCCGATGCTATCACATAAAGTTGATAAGGGAAAACCGCCCATCTGGTGTGTACACTGGTGGCCTCGGTAATGTAGGCCACTGTGTACAGCGCAAATGATATGGTCCACCATAAGTAAAAAGGCGCATGCCGGTAGCGGTAACGCGACAGTAGCGCCAACGCGAAAATCGCGGCCAATAAAGCGGCTGCCCAAAATAACGATTCGACCATAATCGGCGCCCCCTCTCTCCAAAAGCCCAACGTCATCAGCGGACAAAATTCATGCCGATTTAGTCATAGCACGAAAGTCTCACTTAATATCGTTATATACCCTTTTAGAGTTCCTGTCCAGGGACATTCGGTGTAACCGCAGGGGGCACAGTGGTCCTAATTGACTCACCATTTTGGGGTTCCCACTGTTCTTCAAGGCGTCTGACATCCGCCTCCAGTTGACGGCTTTTGTGAAGCATCTTGAATACAAAGGCAAACATTAAAAGAAACAGGCCGGCGTAGGCGACAAACATAAACCATAGATACATCTTTTCGACAGGTGTCATCAGCATCGTTGTTTTTACCCCTTTAATGACCTTGGTGTTCCCATGCCGTGCGGCGAATCTGGTGAAACTTTTGCAGGCGCCATTGCACGTCTAGTAACCGCACGCGAATGGCCAACCATGTCCCAAAGAGACCGACCATGGCCATGGTCGTCAACAACATGGCGACAATCATGGCGGGCGCCATGTGAATGCCTTGCGTGGTAATCACGACAGGATGAATCGAACGCCACCACCGAATGGCCATATAGTCAATGGGAACATCGACATAAGCAATGACCGCTAATACTGCACAGTACGTCGCCCGTCTGCCAGGATCGTCCGACCACTCCCGCAATAATAGATAACCTGCGAATACGACCCATAAAATTAAGGTCGACGTCAAACGCGGATCCCAGGTCCACCACACGCCCCATGCCGCCCGGCCCCAAATCGTCCCGCTTAACAGCACCATCGCCGTAAATACGGTCCCAATTTCGGCACAGGCCGCAGCCCAAAAGTCGAAACGTACGTTCTTCGTCATCAGGTAGCGGACACTTGCGCCAAAAGTCATCGTAAAAGCGAGGGCCGCCACCACTGCGGCACCCATGTGGAAATAAAAGATGCGTTGGCTGGCCCCCAGTACTCGGTCATCAGGACTCCCGATAAAATCCGCATATAGTGCTCCGATCATCAAAACGCCCGTTAACGCAAACCCGTAATCGGCTTTCCCGTGTTTAATCATGCTAACCCTCCCACAAGTAGCTTGATATCATTAAAGGCAAGGCCAGAAAGATCGCATCATAGGCTATCAACCCGTGAATCCATAAACCAATGTGGGATACTTTGGGCGATACGATATCAGCAGTGGCTTGAACGG
>JAKADI010000371.1 GCA_021820675.1 Bacillota bacterium
CAGTAGTCAACACGAGCCATCCAAACTTATTCGATAACGCCATTAGTAAAGTGCCCCGAATTCGAGCTTGGAGATTTTCTTCCGTGATGTCGCGTGAAAGTCCCTCAAACACGGGGTGAAGCTGGGACTCGAACGATTCCATCATCGGCCCAATTGCGATTTCCAGGGTCTGTATCCCCAACTTGGCTGCAAGAACGCCAGCATCATCAACACTTTGCTGAGAAGTAATGGGCGACGACATCAGCACTCCACGGACCCGGTTTGATCCTAAGGCATCAACTGCAATCGTCGCTGTCAGCGCAGAGTCGATCCCCCCCGATAAGCCAATCACGACCTCCGGAAAGTGATTTTTCTCCACATAATCCCGGACGCCTAATACCAATGCACGGTACAGTTCTTCCTCCTCTCCCAATAAAGGAATAACGGGTGCCGTTACCCATGGTTGTGACGATTTCCCTAGCGAACCGATGGATATCGTCTGAACATCGTCCTCAACCGGTCCTAGCCGCCACCTGGGATCGACAAACCGCCGATGCAGACTCGGGGTGGTTGTCAATGATACGGTTAAGGTATCTTCTTCGAAGGCCATAGCCCGTGCCAGAACGGTTCCATCCGGTCCATAAACTGCACTCAATCCATCGAACACGAGTTCGTCCTGCGCTCCGATTAAATTATTCCAAACAAGATAGGCCGCCACATCATTCGCGCGCGTCTGCAACATATGTTCCCGTTCCTTTTGCTTACCTCGCGAATAAGGGGAGGCACTGATATTAATCAACAAATTCGCCCCGTGACGGGCTTGTTGTAAATATGGCCCGTCAGGATACCACATGTCTTCGCACACCGATACGCCAATAACCCAATCCTCCGCGGCAACAATTTTGGTCTGTTGGCCCGGGGTAAAATAGCGCGCCTCGTCAAACACACCGTAATTGGGCAGGAGCTGCTTATTCACCCGTGCGAGTACCTGGCCATTATAGGCGACCACGGCGCTATTGTGGAGACCGGCTTGCGCGTAGGCGTATCCGAAAATGACCAACAAACCTTGAGACTGCTGCACAACTTCGTCACAAGCTTGTTGTAAACGCTGCAAAAAGTCCGGTCGGAACAACAGATCTTCAGGAGGATATCCAGCCAAGGCCATCTCAGGAAAGACGATCACGTCGATAGCCTCTTTTTTCGCGCCTTCCACGGCGTGAATAATCTTGCCCGCATTTCCGTCGATATCACCAACAGTACTATTCATTTGAACCAGGCGAATGTTAAGTGGCTTCAACTGATCTCCTCCATACGTGCCAACTGCAAAAGAAACCGGCTCAATGCCAATCCAATGTTGGCCACAGTGCGGCCGGAATCCCCCTCGAGATCCACGACGATGAAGACATCATCCATCACACCGGTTTCCAGATGAATGTTGATACCCTGCGATACAGCCTCTCCGCTATGATATGACACCCTAACGCCCGCTGCCTGTAAATAGCGTCCCGCTAAATGCATCCACTGAGGTGGCCCTTTTATGCTGACGTGATGCGCCATAATTTTGATTTGGCCGTCGTAACCAATCTCATCGACCAGAACTTGACGCGCATACCGCTCTAATTGTGTGTTATCTAGTTCCATGTCCGCACCTCACTGCACTCAGCCCAATCTTACGAATCTGTCCCAACTGTCCATCAATCAAAAACAGCCCTTGAGGCCAGTGGCCCGGATCCTGCATATGCGACAAATACCCATGGAACAATAGCATCGCTTGACCTGCCACGGCTAGCGTAACCGTCCCCAGTACGCCAGCCTCATAACATCTCGGCCCTTGTTGCAAAGAACCAAACAAACAGTGTAAACACAGAAATTGCGGGGCTAAGAAAGCCGACATGCCTTCTAAGCGTAACGCCGAGGAAAAGATCCAGGGACGACGGGTGGAAAAAGACCACTTTTGAATAGCCTGTCGGGCTTCCCAGTTATCTGAGCCGTCAAATATAATATCCATTCCCTCCAGAACATCGAGCGCGTTCCTGTCGGATAAGGCTACATTCACCCCGGTGATAAGTTCCGGCCTGTAGTCCGTCATAACCTCCGTCTTAAATTTTCCGATATCCGCCAGCGTAAACCACGGTTGTCGCGGTAAATTGGACAACTCCACTCGGTCGGGGTCAATCACACGAATTTCTTGGATGACCGGTTCGGCCAACAGTTGCATGATAAGAGGTGAGCCAATCGCTCCACATCCCACCACTGCCACTCGCACAGGTCTCATCCTTTCCATCAAAGTCTTACCAGCGCATCGGCATCCCTTACGAAGGTCCTCTTTTCCTTGCCCTGAACCACAGGATCCTGTCACATGCATCAAATACGTTCTAATGGACTACCTTTTCGAAAACGGAAATAGCGGCGCCGGCCAACACGGATCCATGATCCTGGCTTCACGGTCACGTTATCTGTCAGGCCAATTTTGCAGCCGTCCATGCTCACCGCCCCTTGTTGCAACATTCGCCGGGCTTCTTGTTTGCTCGGTATGTCCGGAAGGGATGCGACGAGCTCAATGGCGGATATATGCCAGGGATCATCGGGAATGTCGACCAGCGGCGTACCGTCAGGAACTTGATGCTCGCGAAATGTACGATCAAACTGCTGTTGAGCCTCATTCGCCTTGCCTTGTCCCCAAAATCTTGCCACAATTCGGTTTGCCAAATCCGCTTTCACATTGCGAGGGTTGTCTATTTGAAGCCGGCGACGCCAGGTATTCTCATCTTCTCCAAGCAGCAAAACGGCCCATCGTGTAATCAAAGAGTCGGGAATGGACATAATCTTGCCAAACACTTCAGAGGGCGGCTCACTAATCCCCACGTAATTTCCTAAACTTTTTCCCATTCGTCGGATGCCGTCGGTGCCTTCCAAAATAGGAAGAAATATACCAATTTCCGGTTCTAGTCCGAATGCCTCTTGAATTTGTCGTGCCGTCATGATGTTGAAACGTTGGTCCGTGCGGCCCAATTCGACATCAGCCTTCAATGCCACCGAATCGTATGCCTGCATCAGGGGGTACAACAGCTCATGCAGATGAATAGGCACATGCTCCGTTAACCGATTATGGAAGTCATCACGCTCCAAAATTCGGGCAACGGTCGTTTGAGCCATTAACCGGATAATGTCGGTTAACTGCATCGGCTCTAACCATTCACTATTGTAGTGCAATATTAAACGGTCCGGATCGAGAACTTTTTTCGCCTGATCAACGTAGCTTTGGGCAAAGCTTCTGACATCTTCAGCTGATAGTTGCTTCCGTGTTGCAGCACGATCCGTGGGGTCTCCAATCCGCCCAGTCATATCGCCGATCAGAAAAACCACTCGATGGCCCAATTCTTGAAACTGCCGAAGCTTCTCCAAAACCACCGTATGGCCGAGATGAATGTCCGGCGCGGTAGGGTCGACACCCAACTTGACGGTCAACGGGATGCCCGTATGCAACGATTTCTCCAATTTTTCTTTTAATTGGCTAGGACTAACGACATCCTCGGTGCCTTGGATTAGCCATTCTACTTGCTGGTGAATGTCTAGCACGACAATCCTCCTGTATTTAAGTACGTTGAGTATACCACATCATAGATGCCCCATTACTCGACGCTTCCCAGGGTCACCACGGTCACCCCGTCACCTCCTTCTCCCCGTTCCCCTAGACGATATTGGCCCACACGCGGGTCCTCTTTCAACAT
>JAKADI010000372.1 GCA_021820675.1 Bacillota bacterium
ATCGGGAGACCGGGGGGGCATTCGAGGGGAGTTTCTTTGTTCGCGACGAACAGTGGAGTCGCGGACCGGTACAGATTTATGTGTGGACTCATGACCCTCACCTCACGGAAATGTTGGCGCGGGTGTTGGCGTATCAAGGCATTGGCGGCGGATTAAGCCGGGGATATGGCCAAGTGGACTGGGCGGGATGGGAACCCTGGACCACGCCCCCCGTGGCCCACCCCACGGCAGAAATTTGGTTGGGCCATGGAGTTCCGGCTCTTAATGGGCCGCCTGGGCTGGCCTACCGGCTCCACACCAAATATGGTCGGATCTGGGGCACCCACTATCACAGCCCGTGGAAAGCTCCCATATTGCAAGTGGAGCCCGGCGCGGTCTGGCCGTTATCGCACCCCTGGCGGGGATGGACAGGCCGGGCCTTGACCGAGGTTGCTGTGGCTCCAGAAGTGGTGGACTTCGGCTTTACGGTGACCGTGCCGGCTGACCTTAACAGCGACCTGGGGGCGAACACGCCATGACCATTCTGTTGACGTTTGCGGGTAATCGTGATCCCATTGCGGAGGATACCAATGAAGAGGGGTCGATAGTGACCTTGTGCCGCTGGCTTTACGATCACGGGGAGGCCGTGGATCAAGTCTGGCTCTTGTCGACGGATTCCCAAGGGCAAAGCAATGCCAATACGACACGGGACTGGTTGACTACGGAACACCTATTCCAGGCCGATCAGATCCAAATGCTGCATCGTGAGGTGAGCCCCGTGGATTTTGTCGCGGTGACGCAATTTGTGTTCGACACGGTGCAAGGCTCCTCGAGTTCCGCAGACTCCGGCCATGATCACATCTTCCACTTCAATGGGACTTCCGGCACGCCGGCGATGAAGACGAGCGGCTTTTTGCTGTCCGTGGCTGGGCTGCTCAAAGGGGGGCAAATATGGACGGTGTTAAATCCTCAACATGCCCAGACCACGGACCGTGTCGGGACTCAGGATGTGCGGTTTCTAAAAGAACACATGCTCCGGGAACGAATAGCGACGGCGGTGAAAGGCGACCAGTTTCAAACCGCGATCGCTCTGGCCCGAGAATGGGGAGAAATAACCGTTCGTGACACGGTGCGGGAGACGCATGCGGCACTGATTGGGGTGTTACAGGCGTATCGCGCCTGGGATTTGACTGATTTTGGCGCGGCCAGACGCTATCTCACGCAGGTGGATCAGATGGCTTCACTGCCGTGGTCTCATGAAGGTCGGGACGCATTTGATCGCCAACGGCGATGGCTGAACAATAAAACCTTGGAATCTGCCAACGAAAATCCGTTGAATTTGGTTGAACTGTATTACTCGATTGAGCGATATCAGGAACATGAACGGTATACGGATGCCTTAGCGCGGGGGCGCCGGTTGCTAGAAGGGCTCTTGTACTATTACTATGGTACGCATTATCAGGCGGATGTGCGCATGGTGGCCAAATTCTGGATGAAGCAACTTCCACGAGACCTGACCCAGCCGTTTGTCGACTATGCTGAGCGCTATGTGCCCCTCTGGGTCCTGGCTCGGGCTATCATGGACTATGGTCATGACACGACGCTCCGTCCGTTGGCACTGGACATTCCCGCTCTGAATCATGTCATGGATCTCCGCAATCAATCCCTCGCGGCGCACGGGATGCAACCTGTAACCGGGAAGGATGTCGCGACGGTGCGGCCGCTGTTGCGCAAATGGCTCGTGGCTTTGGTGCCGCAGACTGGGGAATACCTCAAGCAGTACCCTCTGAAACCGGTCATGCGGCGTCGCGTGTTGTTCGATTTGGGACTGCTGCCGAGTAAGGTATAATGGTGTCGTCGACCCCTGATCACGCAAAAATCCCGGGAGATCGACGACACTGGCTTCGACGCTCAATGCGTTGCTCCGTGGCCGGTGTGGGGAAGGTACGCAAAAAACTGGTAATTTATGGGTTGGTAGTAACGGGTCTTGAATGGCGTGGAATCAGGACAAAATGGGTTGGGATTGTACCTATGAGGGATGGAAACACCTGTCGCAAACGGTGAAAATACAACCCTTCCTGTTGGGATTGTACCTATGAGGGATGGAAACGTGGCCACCGCGTACCATGTTCCCCCCGTCAATGGGTTGGGATTGTACCTATGAGGGATGGAAACAGCCTTCGCAACGTAAAATGCTTCATCATGTCTTGCAATGTTGGGATTGTACCTATGAGGGATGGAAACACCGCCCGGACCTTGTCCGGTTCCTGACCGGGCAAGTTGGGATTGTACCTATGAGGGATGGAAACGGGAGCCGCGCGGCGCGTTTCTGGTAGACTATCAGGTTGGGATTGTACCTATGAGGGATGGAAACTCGGAACCGAGGATGAATTAAGCACGATAGATATAGGTTGGGATTGTACCTATGAGGGATGGAAACTCGCGACGGACTGACCATGCCGCAAGCAGTCGACTTATTGCCGAAGATGGGGGCCAAGGACGACGGCTAAGACGCCGTGTCCGCTACGACCTTTTCGGAATTGGTGAGGCTTTGGAATCGTTGGGCGACAGCGTATAAAAGATCTCTTCATGGCCCTATGTCATGGTTTTTTCGGTGATAAATGGCATTCGTTTTCATTGACGTGAGTGGCTGAAATTCACTCTGTGAGCCTTTTCCAAAGTCATTAAGGATCGGTCCGTCAAGGCATCAACGATACGGGAAACGCCTTAGACGGATCAAAACTATGGACTCTAAGGGCTTTGGATTTCTACTAAAACTACCGCATGCACGGCAATTGCTTCGCTACCGCCGCGATATCTGGCTCCTTCGGACGTTTTTCCCTTCAAGCCGACTTGATCCACGCGAATATCTAAGACTTCGGCAATATTCTGACGCCTGGGCAGAAAATACGGTTTGAGTTTAGGTTTTTCCGCTTCAATCACCATATCCATATTGAGAATGACGGCCTGGGGATCTGCGAGAACCGGCCGTAGCCGTTCGAGATACCGCAGAATGCGAATATTTTTGTTTTGTGGATCGGAGATTCCTGGTTAATATTACGGTTGTATAAATGGTTGGTCCCGGATCCACTGTCCAAAATCAGACAGACCTATCGGTTCCTGGCTGATCGGGTAAGAATGATGTCCTAACCATTGCAATAAGTCCGCCATGTCCGGATGCATCAGGCGCAAACCGGTGCGCAGACAGGGTATGGAGGGAATATGCTGGTTTGTGGCCTGTTGCCAAATCCGGCAAATGTCTGCGGACGTTAAGGATGCTCCGACCGCATGGATGGTCTGCCCTTGGCTTTGGTGTGGATGCTCTCAGGCCCACACGACCAGGCGTCCGATATCCTGCATACTCGTGACCGGAACCGGATGGGCGGACGGCACGGCGGTTCGCAAGGTCGCGAGGAACAACCGCTCCACCCGTGATTGGTGGCGTGACAGAATCCGTTGAATGGTGCGGGGAAACGGTAAAGAGGCTCCCAGAAAATCATCCATGAAGAGCCCCGGCCGCAAAATCGTAAACGGCAGACCTGATTGTCGCAGCAACGTTTCCAAAAAGGCTTTGCCATCAATGGCCGGTACATTTTGCGGATGCTCGGCACCCAAACCCGACGTATAGACGATATGCGGCGTTCCCACGGCGCCCGCTGCTTTCAGCACATGCATTCCCAGTCAGATTTCGTGATGCATCCCCCCTTCCCAAAAATTT
>JAKADI010000373.1 GCA_021820675.1 Bacillota bacterium
G
This sequence comes from Bacillota bacterium, assembly GCA_021820675.1. Taxonomy (GTDB): domain Bacteria; phylum Bacillota; class Sulfobacillia; order Sulfobacillales; family Sulfobacillaceae; genus Sulfobacillus. Next base: position 2 of record JAKADI010000373.1, read on the forward strand.
AGCGTCGCATGCATGGAAGTCTGCACGATTGGTCCCCTGCCCAGTATTATGCCGGGTGTCGGGCCGGCACGGCCCCGCCCATTAAGGCGGTGCATTGTTAGGGGACACAACGCCCGACACGGGTCTAGCGCTCCGCTCTTGGCGGCGCCGTGGCAGCCCGCTTTTGGCCTTAAGACAACAGCCTAGCATGCCCGTACTCTCCCAATTCATCCAGTATTTAACTGGGAATTGCCACTGGGGAATACCAACGCTTTTTTTGAGGAAGCGTAAATTGATATACACCAGACAGCAGGACGATTTCGAGTCCAGTACTGTCTTAGGGTTCGCCTAGCAACCTCGTGCTGGTCGCGGTCCCCCCTCTTTTTCATCCACAACTTTAGGTCGTCGCAAATAGTGCTTGTCAAGATGCGTTTTTGGCATGATCAACAGCACAGGTTGAAGTTTTAAAAATCTCTTCAGGGTACGCCATCCCTGAGAATGATATATCGACATCAAGATGGCTAAATAAATCCACATCGACCACTTTTGCCACCCGTGAATTTTAACTCGCATAAACCCCAATTTCTCGATGGCGCTTGATGCGTCAAGCAGCGTAATACCACCCACCGCCAACACATCGTGATATTTAGGATTGGTGGCCACAACATCGGCCACGTCCGTTAATCCGCGTAAAACCGCATGAAACGCTCTTAGCCCGCCTGTCGCATTTTTGCTCAACTGCGCCAAAGCGGGATTGCCAAAATGTATCTCCGCCATAGGATCTCCGGGGCTTAGGGTAGTTCCATCAGTTAAAACGAGTCGAGGCCCGCGAAACCGAATACGCCCCAGTCTTAATACCGGGTCTCCCCCTAGCGATGACGGCACGGTATCAATATCCCAACCCTTGCTAAACCGAACTTCCCACCAGGTCCACATGCGGCGCAGTTCCGACCGGTCTTGTGCCAACGTTTCAAGTGCTACAGGGTCTAAATTTAGTTGCCGAAGACGAGGCAATGCATGGTCCAACGCTTGAACTGTGCGCTGGCGGTCCCCGCCCCCGTCATGAAGTACCACGATGGTTCCAGGAACTGCACACTGGACAATAGTGCGGGAAATGGTCTCTACATCCTTGCGGGGATTCCAATCGTTCGGCGCAATAGTCCAAAATACCGGGATAAGACCCGCACCTTTCCACGCCCACCAGGTAAATAAATTAACGTGGCCCCAAGGCGGACGATAGAATTGGGGCGGCTTCCCCGAGAGATGTTCAAGTAGGCGCGCCCCATGCCAAATGGTGTAGATACTGGCCCAAGGAGCATAGATATACATGGAGCGATGCCGTATCCCATGAAGCCCGAGAGTATGGCCCTCGTCCACCATACGGCGAATTAAATCAGGATGCCTCTCAGCAGCTTCTACCACGATAAAGAACGTCGCTTTGGCATGATGGGCTGCGAGTACGTCCAAAATTGCCCCGGTATCTTCTCCCGGACCATCATCAAAGGTTAAAGCAATTTGATGGCTGTCTCGAGCTCCTTGCACACTCCCCCATTGCAGATGGTGCCAGAACAAATCGGGCACAAGATATAGGACTACCCACAATAAAACCAATATCCCCAAGACTACGATGATGGTCACCCCCGGTCACCTCGCGTTGGCAATCCTGGGTCATGGCAAGCGACTCGAATCCAAGATAGAGTCACCTTACGTATCGGCACGATGCAAAACCTCCTAATGCCTTGCGGGTTTCCTTAACGGATAAACCGTGTAGAACACACCCATGATAAACAAAATTAACGCAGATGACATAAATGGCGCCCAAATTCGATATCCAAACAATCGAGCACCAATGATGGGTCCGACCGACATTCCCATGCCTTCCACGGTCATAAAGATACCCCAAAGCCAGCCCTCGATTTCCTTCGGGATCATGCCAGCCAAAAATGCGTTCCAAGACGGCAAAATCATCGCGTAAGAAAGCCCGAGAAAGCCCCCGGCAACAATAAGTGGCCAAAAGTGTCTCACAATCCCCACTGCAGTCAGGGAACAACCAGCCAAGAAGAACCCGGTCACGAGTGGCACTTTCAATCCAAACCGATCAGTGACTCGTCCCATGGGTACGAGCAACAATACCGTAAATGCGCCGCTCCCCACCAACAGTTCAGCAAATTGCCAATGATCAAAATGCAAGACGTGCGTAACAAACGGCTGCAATATCGGCAACATTACGCCCAGTGTCATATTTTGCACAAACATTCCCGGCAACACTGCACGAAATGGTTTTAGTGTTTTCAGCCAATGCTGCACTTTGTGGTCAGAGCGGTGAATGTGATACAAACGTGGATCATAGACCAAAATCGTCATCACAAAAGCGACTATGTCCGCCATGATTAACACCAAAAACGCCACTCGATCATGGCCACTCAACAAGAAATTTATCAGCACCGGCCCTAGTCCTGACCCCGTCAACCAGGCGGCAAACACCAAACCCATAATCGAAGCCCGATTCTCCGGAGGGGTCAATCGGTTGGTTCCAGTTACCACCGCGGGCCAATGCGTTGCCGTACCCACTCCCAGCAAGGCCACGAAAATAATTATCCAGGCTGGGCTCCGCGAATTCATAGCCCCGATCAAAGCCAGGATTTCTATGGCCACCCCAATAGTCAACACCCGAGGTGGCCCAATTCGGTCCACCAACCATCCCGAAGGTCCCCGAAAAACGGTGTCCAAAAAATAATGACTCGATAGCGCCCAACCCACTATAGTAATTGGAGCAGCTAGGGGACCCGTGACAAAAGCTGGCAACAATGACACAATCAGCGCTCCGCGGGCAAATTCGGCTAATCCCAAAATACCGACCAGAAAAATTTGTGCGGAAGAAAGTCTGAGCCTAGGCTGGCGCATGCGCCCGGCGTCCCACCAAAGAATCATCAATCGCCAGCGCGATAGTAGTCGCGGCTTCAGGATGTCCTAATTGTCCTGACTGCCGTGCCATCGCCCGAATTTCCCACGGATGTTGTAAAAGGTATGTAATCAATTCGCCTACTTCTTCCTCCGTTTTGGCTCGTCGCCCCGCTCCATGCCGCACCAAAAACTCAGCGTTCGCATCTTCTTGTCCAGGAATTGGGCGGTAGATGACTACCGGCAATCCTCGACACAGTGATTCCGTGGTGGTGAGACCACCTGCCTTACTCACCAAAAGATCTGCGATCGCCATGAGTTCATGGACGTTATCGACGTAATTTAATACCACCATTGAGTTCTTGGAACGCTCTCGATATCCGCGTGCAATGCGTTGGCGCGCCATTTCTCGTCCAGCCACGACGAGAGTGGTATGTTTTTGGGGAATCTCGTCAATCGCGCGCAATATTTTTTCAAATTCTACGAGGGGCATATATGAGCCCCCCATAAACAAGATTACAGGATGATCATCAATACCATAGCGTTGCCTAACGGCCAGAGTATCTACCATCTCTTTAAACCGCTCGTCTACGGGTATTCCGGAAATGATAATTTTTTCGGGGCCAATGCCCCGAGAAAGCAATTCATCTTTCATATCTTCACTGCCGACAAAATAGCCATCCACGGCCGGATGAATCCACTGAGAATGCACACTATAATCCGTCATAACCACATAGTTGACGACATCCAGCTTCCCATCCTGCTTTAGTGTGGAAACCACACCAGCCGCCGTTGGATAAGTGGAAACAACA
>JAKADI010000374.1 GCA_021820675.1 Bacillota bacterium
TTCTAAGAATGGTTTTATTCTCATGCAATTTTATTCGAATGATTGCATCGATCGGTTATTTTCGGTATATTTATGTACATAATTGCCATAGCAACCGCTATATCACACACCCACAATCACTGAAATGCTTTAATAAGTGGAAGAACACACATTGTCTCAGGTTTTGGTTATCTCTGATGCAACTTCATGCACCATAATGAATTTTTATTTTTATTTTCGTTATCACTTTGTTCACGATTATCATTTCGGCCAGAAAGAAGGTTCTTTGATGATTGCTCGTGCGTTTTCTCCCCTAAAGCATATTGGCTCCGAATATGACGCCTGTGCGATTTACGCTGCCATTGCCAAACAGCCCATCATGGGAGATTTGATTGAACCATTATGGCGCATTGGCATCGATTCTCTCCGTCGAATGGACCACCGGGCCGGATGGGTCGACGGGCGTAGCGACGGAACGGGACTCCTAGTCGACATCCCCCGTGCGGTGTGGGATCAACGACTCAACGATCATGGAACGGGAAACGGGTCGGCCTACGATCCCAGATTTTGGCTTTTACAACTGATTACACCAGTGTCTTCGCGGCGAGAATCCATTCAAATACTCAATCAACTGTTACCTGCCTTAGGATTTCGGCGGCTTCTGTCTCATATCGAACTCACCGACACTGTGCAAATTTTAGATTCTCATGCGTTATGGTATGAAGGGGACTTAGAGCAGAGTGAATCAATCTATGCGGCATTAGAAGCGGTGGAAATGAACTTTCCGGGTCTCGTCGCCTCTTTTAGTAATGCCCACATGGTTCTAAAGGTTACCGAAGGACCAGATACTCTGGAACCTCTTTTGGTGGAACAATTCGGAACACAATTCCAGCCCCGTGCGGTGATTGGGCACAACCGATTTTCCACGAATACGGCCACTGATCTTTCGCGCGTCCAACCTTTTTTGGGGTTGGCCCATAACGGAGAAATTGATACTATTGACCGTTTGCAACATGAAATGGCGGCACATGGTATTCTACCAATTTCTGAAGGTAGCGATTCTCAAAACCTCGACCGTTTATTGTCGGCATTGGCTATGCGGGATAAGTTGAGTCATGCAGAAGCGGTTCGGGTGGCTCTCAGCCCCTCCCCCGCGATCTTGCAGCAGTTACCCGATGCCAAAAAATCCCTATGGCAGCAAATACAGGCCATCTGGGGGCCTTATGCCCAGGGGCCGGCGGCCGTCGTTCACCGCTTAGGTAACAGCATTGTCGCTGCCGTAGACGCCATGGGACTTCGCCCCTTGTGGATTTTGGAAACTGCCGATTACTACGTCTTATCCTCTGAGCCCGGCATTGCCGCTCCGGAGGTATGGATCCGCGAACCTCGCGTTCTTGGCCCCGGTCAAATGGTTGCTTTCGAGTGGACTGAAAATGGTCCTGTTCAGGTGATTGACGAAACAGTGGTGATCGAGCGCTTAGCGCAGAGATTGACCGGCGCGGCTCCAACCCGGTGGTCCCCCACCCGGGACCATCACAGTGCAGAATCGTATCCGGCATGGGTTTACAGGGTTAATGGATGGCATAAAGACGATGAACAACTCATTCAGACCTTCTCGGAAGGTCACCGGGAGCCGATTGGGTCGCTAGGTTTTGATGGACCCTTGGCCCCCTTTTCAGACGCACCCGTAAACATTAGTGATTACCTTCAAGAGACGGTGGCCGTAGTCACTAATCCGGCGCTAGATCGAGAGCGTGAAGCAGAACACTTTTCCCTGACGACATTAATTGGGGTGCGACCAAGTTGGCATGGGCCCAACCGGACTGTGCTGCCAGCGGTTTTATTAAATTCGCCGTGGATCAATGATAAAGATGTGCAGGAATTGCTTACGTATTTTTCTCCACACGCAACAGTAATAAGTTTATCCATGCGACCTGACGATGAAGAAATGAAAGTTGTTGAACAACTAGCCGAACGTGCCATCGAAGCAGCAAAAGCCGGTGCCCACCTCATTGTTTTAGATGATGCCGACACTCTCCGCAACAGGGAATTCGTGGGGTTAGATCCAGCACTAGCCACAGGGGCTGTCGATTCGGCTCTCATTCATCACCATATCCGACGCCAATGCAGTATTGTAGTACGCTCAGGTATGATTCGCAACCTTCACGATGGCGCAGTATTACTGGGCTTGGGCGCTAATGCGCTCAATCCATACCTTATTTGGCATGTCTCCGGGGACCAGTATGAGGCTGTCCAAACCGTGATGAACCACGGTTTGGAAAAAATCATTTCGACTATGGGCATACACGAGTTGCAGGGCTATGGACGTGTGTTTTCGGCTATCGGACTGCCGGAGGTCGTCGCGAATTTGTTACAGATTAGAACGTTCGCCCCTGCGCCCTATGCCTCCTGGTTAGACTCTCGCCGTCACCAAGTCTTGACTCGTTTATCCTTTCGCGACCAACAAACCCGTTTGTTACTGATTCCGCGCGCCACCAATCATGTGTTTAAAACAGTAAAAAAGCTCGCGAATCGATCCTTAAGCGCCCGCGACTATGAGGAGCAATTGCACCATGTGGAAAGCAAACACCCTATCGCTCTCCGCCAGACCGTAACGTTCGATGCATCCCATGCGCTCAGTGACGATGTCACTGTCTCGCTCGAGGTTGGCGACCATGCCCTTCCGTTCGTTATCTCTTCTATGTCATTCGGTTCCCAAGGCGAGACCGCATTTCGCTCCTATGCCGAAGCAGCCAAACGCCTGAATATGCTATCCATGAACGGCGAAGGCGGAGAAATTCCCGATATGATCGGCCGTTATTACTACTGGCGAGGTCACCAAATCGCGTCCGGACGTTTTGGGATCAATACACATTTGCTAAATGGAGCACGTTACGCCGAAATCAAAATCGGACAAGGCGCCAAACCAGGAGAAGGTGGACATCTCCCGGGCAAAAAAGTTTCCGTGAAAGTGGCCCATGCCCGCAATGCAGTCCCCGGCGTCGACCTCATTTCGCCAAGCAATAACCACGACTTGTACTCAATCGAAGATCTCAAAGAACTCATCGATGAGCTAAAGGAAGCGAATCCGGAATTACGGGTCGTGGTCAAAGTGCCAGTGGTTCCCAATATTGGCACTATCGCCGTGGGAATTGTAAAGGCAGGAGCGGATGTTATTAGTTTGTCAGGGTTTGAGGGGGGTACTGGAGCCGCTCGCGTCCATGCTTTGCGCCATGTAGGTCTGCCAGCCGATATTGGACTTCCGCTCACGCATGTTGCCCTAACTTTGGCGGGATTACGCGACCGTGTTGAAATTTGGGCTGACGGTGGCCTTCGCAGTGCGGCCGATGTCGTGCGCATGATTTTACTTGGGGCCAATCGCGTAGGATTTGGCACCTTAAGTATGATGGCTCTCGGCTGTACGGTTTGTCGAGGATGTCAATTAGATACATGCCACGTCGGCATTACCACTCAAATCGAAACAGTCGAAGAGGCTCATGAACATGGACTAAAGCGTTTTATACCGCAGAGTTACGATTCTGCCGTAGAGGGATTAGTAAATGTCTTTACTGGGCTTGCTGAAGGAGTACGCATGCACTTGCGAACACTCGGATTCACATCCACTCAGCAAGCGGTAGGCCAGATGCACCTGCTACGTCAAATCACACACCAAGAATTAGTGGGATATGAAACGTTCTTGAGCAACCTGAATG
>JAKADI010000375.1 GCA_021820675.1 Bacillota bacterium
AGATCGGCTCCCCAATTTTGCATGGGTTTTTGGTAAAAAACATCTAACGCATGGAGTCGAAAATCCAACATCCACTTGGGTTCTTGCTTAATCCGGGATATCTCTTCAACGGTTTCGCGTCGCAGTACCCGGGTAAATTTTAAAACCCCCACATCTCCATCGTTAAATCCGTACTGGTAGTCCTCATTAACGATCGTTGGTTTACTGGCCATTGAAATCCCTCCTTGAGGACTTGATAGAACATTGTTCCTAATTGGTGATTGCCGGGATTACTCGTCCAGCAGCATGGCTTTTTCCAATGCATTGTGTGCCAAAGTTGCACATTTAACACGGCTGGGGAACTGGGAAACACCCTGAAGCGCTTCCAAATCGCCTAAGGGCTTATCTGACGAGTCGCCTGTGACAAACTTTTTAAAGTCGGCGGCAATCAACAAGGCTTCGTCAATACTTTTGCCTTTAATCGCTTCGGTCATCATCGATGCCGATGCCATACTGATTGAGCATCCTTGACCACTAAAGCGCACATCGGCGATTTTTCCATCGTGAATCAAGAGTTCTAATTGGATTTGATCGCCACATGTCGGATTCAGCAGTCCGGCGCTTTTGGTGGGGTGATCCAGATGTCCGTAATTTCGCGGGGACTGATTGTGATCCAAGATCGTTTCTCGGTATATCTCATCTAGGTTCATCTGTTGAAATACCTCTTTGTCACCTCAATGCCATCCACTAGTGCATCGATATCGCGATCACTGTTGTACAGGTAGAAACTGGCACGTGCCGTGGATCCAACGTCCAGCCAATGCATGAGAGGCTGAGCACAGTGATGACCAGCCCGAATAGCAATGCCTTGCGAATCGAGTACCTGTGAGACGTCATGAGGGTGGATTCCCGTAATATTGAATGCCGCGACACCAGTCCGGGGAATGGGCGGGCCGTAAACTGTTACGCCGTTCAGATTAGCAAGCCGCGCATACGCCTCTTCGGCCAATATTCGACTGTGTTCCTCAACTCGCGGCATACCGATCGCCGTCAAATAATCGACAGCTGCTCCCAATCCGATAGCTCCTGCGATATGAGGCGTCCCTCCTTCGAATTTGGCGGGCAATTCCGCCCACGTCGCATCCTCTCGGTCAACGTAGGCGATCATTTCTCCACCAAAAACCACCGGGTCGGCGGCTTCCAACAACGCCTCTTTGCCCCACAAAACCCCAATGCCTGTAGGTCCTAGCATTTTGTGGCCGGAGAAAGCCAGAAAGTCTATCCCCCACGCTTGGACGTCTGTGGGCTGATGGGGAACCGATTGCGCGCCATCCACGACCATTATCGCGCCCGCTTGATGTGCTAACCGAGCTACTTCGGCAACGGGATTGATGGTGCCGAGTACATTGGATACGGCCGATAAGGTAACGATACGGGTGCGATCCGTGATTTGCCGCTTTACCTCATCGAGGGTAATCGTCCCGTCAGATTGCAATTCGATAAACTTCAAATGTCCCCCCGTTCGCTTGGCCAATTGTTGCCAGGGTATGAGATTCGAGTGATGTTCCATAGGCGACAAAACAATCTCGTCGCCGGGTCCAAAAAACTTGTCACCCCAAGCGCGGGCGATAGTGTTAAGACTTTCCGTGGTGCCGCGCGTGAAAATGACTTCACGGGGTGAGGTGGCGTGAATAAACTGAGCAATCTTCTCACGGGCGTTCTCTAAGGCGAGTGTGGATTCTTCCGCCAGAGTGTGCACGCTGCGCAAAACATTGGCATTAGTCGTTTCATAATAGTGGTTGAGCACGTCAATGACGCTTTGCGGTTTTTGCGAAGTTGCCGCCGAATCCAGATAAATTAATCGATGCCCATGAATCTGGCGCTTTAGGATCGGAAAATCTTCGGTTATATCGACCAAGGCTGTAATCATGCCTTCAACTTCCTTTCTACCGCATCCCACACCGAATCACGCAGGATGGGACCAGGAATGGCGTCCACGACCGGAGCGAGAAATCCGTGAACATATAATCGCGTCGCCTCGCTATAAGAGAGCCCCCGGGCCATCAAATAGAACAACGCCGATTGATCAATAGGGCCTGCGCTAGCCGAATGGGCGGCAAAAACATCGTTGTCGTTAATGAGTAAAGACGGTACCGCATCTGCCCGAGATGTTTCGGATAACATTAATGTCTGTTCCTTTTGTCGACCGTCAGAACCCATAGCGCCATGCATAATATTGGTTGTGGCGTGAAGCGCACTACGCCCTTTGTCGTTCATCACGCCTTTGGCAACGATTCGACTCTTCGTGTAAGGAGCGGCATGAATAATGGCGGTTTCAAAGTCTTGACGTTGATGACCGGACCCGAAGAAAACCATAGTGTGCGCACCTTGGGCTCCTGGTTCTCCTAACAGGGTTTCGTCAGTACAGATTGTCATATTACCCCCAAACTCCCCAATGCTCCAGTCGACGAAAGCATCTTTGTCCACTTGCGCATAGCGGCTGATAAAGACTTCCGTGTTGGTCGACAAGTTCTGAACGGTTCCATAATGAACTTGGGAACCTTCTTTGGCCAAAATTTCCACCACATTGGAGAATAAGGTCTTATTCTCACTGTCATTCGAGAGATAACGCTCAATTACCGTGATCTGACTATGAGCTTCGGCGACTATCAAGGTCCTGGGAAAAAGATTCGAGACGTCCGTGTCAAAATAACCGTAGTGCAAAACAAGAAGGGGCGTGGACACTTTCACACCAGCGGGAATTCGGATGAATAATCCGTGGTCCCATAGTGCCGCATTTAGCGCTTCCGCCCGGTTAGGCGTCATTTTGGCGATTTGCCCCAACCATTTCGGAAGCTCGTGGGGCTCTTGTGAAGCAGCCTCCTTCAGCGGTAATATCGTCACGCCGCGAGTTTGCATATCTTCACTCAAAACCTGGGCTACCACTCGGTCGTTTGCAAATACAACATATGCGCCGGATTGCATGGACTGCAGGTCGCCTTGGGGGACTGAAACGTCTGGGAATACCTTGGTCCAGGGGATTTGATCTAACTGGCGTTCCCGTATCGGCGTTTTTTGCCGTTTTGGCCACGCGTAGTTTGAGAGATTTTCCAGATATGATAGACGCCAATTTCTCAGCCAAGGAGGTTCCTGCTGACGCTCTAAGGCAAGGGATCGTAGGTCTTCAAGCCACTTTACATCGATCGACATATTCACGGAGCCTCCTTACTGCATTTGGTTGATCAATTCGTTGCGGACCCACTCATAGCCCTTGGCTTCGAGTTCTTCAGCCAGACGGTAATCCCCAGACTTGACCACCCGCCCGTCCATCATAATGTGCACCACATCCGGCTTTAAATATGACAAGATTCTTTGATAATGAGTAATGACTAAAGCCCCGAAGTTGGGACCGGCCAAGGATTGAACACCTTTTGCCACCACTTTAATGGCATCAATATCCAGACCCGAGTCAATTTCGTCAAGAATGGCGATCCGGGGTTTCAGCATTAACATCTGTAAAATTTCATTACGCTTCTTTTCGCCTCCTGAAAAGCCTTCGTTCAGGTAACGGTTGGCAAACTTGGGATCCATGTCAAGAAATTCCATGGTACTATCGAGATTGTCGCGAAATTCCTTTAAGGGGATAGGGCGTCCTTCTTCGCGCCGGGCGTTGATTGCCGTGCGAAGAAAATTAGCTGTGGTAA
>JAKADI010000376.1 GCA_021820675.1 Bacillota bacterium
CTCCTTAAACTTAAAACCTGAAACCGATAAAGATCAAATTTAAACCTGTTCTATTACAACATTATCCAACATAAATTCATGAACAATATTCCAAGGTAATGTGATCATGCCGTATTACGCCGGGCAGGCAATGTGAAGTCTTCAATTCTTATCACATCTCTTATCACATCCTGAGAGTATGATGAGTTCGCGTCGACGAACCCATCATACTCTATCTCTGGGTAATATCGCGGGAAGTGAAACGACTGCTTGGCTCAATTCTAAAAATTCTTTGATAGGAGAGGCGTTCTGTTTAACTTTCTTATAGACCACAAACACATGGTAGGGAATGACCGGAAGCCAGGGAGCATTCAACATGACCAGACTGCCGTTTTGCACTTCCTGAGCAATCGCCATCGCGGGCAAAAACGCTACGCCGCACCCGGATCCGATGACCGATTTGGCTGCCTCACAACTATCGACACGAATGACATGGGCTCCTTTATCGTCCAACCCCGATTTCAACAAGGTGTCTTCCATATCACGCCAGTACGAGGCGACAGCGTCGCGGTCAAACCATAGGACACTGGTGTTCCTAAGATCCGACGGTCTCACGACTAACTTTCTGGCTAATTCGTGATGACAACCCGCAACGAGGCATACGGTATCCTCACACAAAGTCAGCGTCTCAATGCTGGGATGTCGAAATTTGACGCCGACCAAGGCGACGTCGACCTCGTTGTCTAATACCAGGGAAAACACTTCGCGCTGATGATTGGTATGCACGTCAATGCACAAGTCAGGATACTGCAACTTATGAGCTTGCACGATACGCGGCAAGATGTAAGTGCTGGGCAATGGTGATGCAGCCACCCGCAGGTCGTCTCGGGGTTTGCCGTTGGCCCGCAGGACGCTCATAACTTCTTCCATGGTCGACAACACTTGCGTGGCGTAGGGTAAGAAAATTTCTCCTTTATCGGTGAGGTGCATCTCTTTGCCGGCATGTTCTGCCAGCACGTAACCGAGTTCCCGCTCAAGCGCGTGAAGGCGGTTGGTGACGGCGGGTTGGCTTAAAAACAAAAGGGTTGCGGTCCGTGAAATATTTCGCGTTTTGGCGAGCGTAACAAAGGTCTTGAGTTGGTCCACATCCATATAAAGGCCCGCAGCGCGGCACCCCGCCAATAAGACAGGAAGCGCTGCTCCCCCCTTTCCTTTAACGTATTGGTGAGTCGCAATAACACATTCAAACAAGTCGCATTGAGAGAGTAATATTTTATGCTGTGTATGAATTTGACTGTTGGTCATCCTAAAAAGGCGGCAGTCAGATTCTCCTATCCTTATTAGAAATATTCGTTTATACCCCGTATTATAAATATTTTCACAATAACGAGAAAGTCTCTCTTACAATGATGATGGGCGAAAGTATTCGAGAATTTTAATACTCCTTCCACTGTCGAAAAAATGGCAATCAGGAAGGTCGCTCGCGGTTGAGTGAAAAGGAGAGTGAATGATGGCGAAAGAATACCTAGAACAGCCAAGTCATGTCGTTGATTCCGAGCGGATGGCGACGACCCGCGATCTCAGGGCGACTATTGATTGGTTGCGTGCCAGCGGAAATCTCTTGGAAACGGAGGTTGAGATTAACCCGGACCTAGAAATTACGGGAGTACAAAAACACCTGGATGGTTCATTGCCCATCTTGTTTAATACCGTGAAAGGGTATCCGCAATTGGCCGCCATAACCAATTTGTTTGCCAATATGGATGTACTGGGTCAACTGTTTGGGTGGGAGAGTCCCCAGGATCGCACCAGGAAGTTAGCCTACGCTCTGACTCATCCACTTCCTCCGGTAATCATCGATTCCCCAGATGCGCCCAGCCAAGAGATCGTCATAACCGACAACATAGACGTCAATCGCGAAGTTATGGCGATTCGGCACACGGCATTGGAAACGGAAATGACAATCGGAAGCGGGAACAGCGTGGTTGTCGGGAAATACTTCAACGGGGGCAGTCATATTGGCTACAACCGGATGAATTTCCGCTGGGGTAACGTTGGCACCTTTCAACCGGCTCCGGGCGCGCATATGTGGCAGATCATAACGGAACATTACGATAATCCTAATGGTATACCCATTACGATGTGCTTTGGAGTTCCGGCGGCGGCTACACTAATTGCCGGGGGAGGGTTCGATTATGTGGTATTGCCCAAGGGCGCGGATGAATTAGGCGCGGCCGGAGCGGTGCAGGGTCACCCCATGCGTTTGGTCAAGGCCCGTACGGTGGATGCCTTAACGTTAGCCGATGCCGAATTGGTGTTGGAAGGCGTGATTCGCCCCCATGACAAGCGTTACGAAACAGCCGAAGCTGAGGCTGCGGGCAAACAAGGCAAGTTCTTCTTCCATCCGGAATGGGCGGGATATATGGGGAAGGCATACCGGGCCTTCACTTTCCATGTCACCGCTATAACCCGCCGCCGTCCTGATCCGAAGAACTATATCTTTCCCTTGGGCGTGCATACGATGGACGACAGTAATATCGATACAACGGTGCGCGAAGCAGCGATTTATGAACTATGCCAAAGGCTTCAGCCAGGAATTGTTCAGGATGTGAGCATTCCTTATAGCATGACCGACTGGGGTGGATGCATTATCCAGGTGAAAAAGCGCAACCGCATTGAAGAAGGCTGGCAGCGGAATTTCCTTTCTGCGATTCTTTCTTGTAGTCAGGGGATGCGGTTGGCCATTGCCGTTGATACCGATGTCGATATCTATTCCATGGATGACATTATGTGGGCGCTGACCACGCGAGTAAATCCGCATACGGATATCCTGAACCCGCTTCCCGGAGGAATTGGCCAAACCTTCCAGCCTGCAGAGCGGATGACGGCAGGAGACAAGGAATGGACAGCATCGAATACCCGCTTCGAGGGAGGAATGGGCATCGATGCAACGGTCCCCTTTGGTTATGAGCAAGACTTCCATCGTCCGGTATACCCTGTTGACAAAGTGGATCCTGCCAACTGGTTCAGTTCTGAGGAATTAAACCAGGCTCGGTCTAAGATGCATGGATGGGTAGAAGTGTTGGCCAGAACGGGACGGTAAACAAGGTCAGGGGAGGCTCCTTCATGGACACACATGTTCTTGATCACTACCGGGTTTTGGACCTGACCGGACCGCTCGGATTTCTCGCCGGTAAAATTTTGGCCGATCTCGGGGCGGATGTTGTCAAGGTCGAGCCGCCAGACGGCGATGCGGGCCGGCATAAAGCGCCTTTTTGGCAGAATCATATTCATCCAGAAACGAGTCTTTACTGGATGGCCTACAATACCAACAAACGTAGCGTTACGTTGAATCTCAACACCGTGTCGGGTCAAGATCTCTTTCGTAAGCTGCTTAAAACAGCGGACTTCGTCTTGGAATCATTTCCTCCAGGATATCTTGCTGCCCGAAGATTGGACTATCCCCGTCTTCAGTCAGTAAACTCCAGATTGATTTGGGTGTCACTGTCTCCCTACGGTCAAACTGGTCCCATGGCCGGGGATCCGGCCGACGACCTCGAAATTTTGGCATCGAGCGGATTTTTGTCTCTGCTGGGCGATCGCCGCCGTCCACCGGTTCGGACTTCTGAGCCCCAAAGCTATCTGTGGGCGGGCATGACCGGATCCATGGCAGCGCTGGTTGCTCTGGAGGCCCGGGAGAGG
>JAKADI010000377.1 GCA_021820675.1 Bacillota bacterium
CCTAGCAGAAGCAGGATAACTCATTCGTGAGGCCGTCGAAAAACCGCAAAGTCCACATTTACGAATTTCCGGTACTAACCAGGTTTTGCCACCAGGATAACGGAACGGGCTCAATTGCTGAACCTGGGCGACGTTAACGGGCTTTGCGGTTTCCCTTTCAACGAGCGCAACGACTGTATTCAGCGTCTGCGCGCTTTGCGCGTCAGCGAAATGTGGTCGCAACGCATCGAGCGCGGGGCGGCAATCGGTATGGACAATTACTGTGCTACGCGTGATACCTTGAGCGGCCATGCGCCGCAGTCGTTTTCGTTGACGTGTTGCCACGGTATAATCTGACACAAGTCACCTCCGTGAACGTTCACGGATATTATAGAGCATTGGAAAGAAATAGCCAAGACTTAGAGAAAGGTTTGATGGAAATGGTGAATTGTTGTACCTTCCGGCCATGAACATGTGGTGGTACTTGGTATAGCCGGTAATGGCACAACGACTTTAGCTATACTTCGTGCCGCTTATCTTTTCGAGCCCCAGATTTGACTGCACGCGTAAAGATGAAATCCCATGGTATCATAGACGTAGGTGAAAGAGATGACTTAATCACTAGGGCCGTTGAAAAGGTCAAGAGGCGATATGCTTCGCACCCATTCCTTGATAGACCATTGGGAACTTTTTCTTCGGAAATACATGGATTCTTAGTCATGGTATTACCACATTGGACATCTACCAAGAGGTAGAACGGACCGGCCATTTGGTTATGGTCGGCTCATCATACCGTCAAAGTACCGACACTCTGACCGGCAGGTGGTACGGCTATTGCCGAGCGACTGCCTATTATTGGGGATGTAAAAGGGGATTTTCAGTTGCGACAAACTCAAATTTATCATGCCAAACTAAACATCAACAATGACACACTTTTTTCGACTGATCTTGCTCGTCGTACGCTTATAAAGAATCTGGTCCAAGGACTATATGCAAACACCGAGGGGCGCATTATGCGCAACCTAAAAGGATTAGACCGCATGTGGGTGCTTCCACCTTGTGCGAGTATGGCCTTTTCGTCTGCGGAAGTAGTCGTTGGGGCGATCAAGCTCCTTCGCGAACAAACCATGGTAATTCATGAAAACATGCAGGACCATACGTATGCAGTTTCTAACGCAGTTGAAAAGGAGTTTCATTTCGTGTTTGATCCCAAATCGCAACATCTCGCGTTAGAGATTCCCGAGAACTACCGGATGTCTACATTTCTCTCAATTGTGGCAGACTTGTTTGTAAGTAAGGCCGGTGTGTCGGGGTTTGAGGTCGGAAATATAAGCATTAATGCAGTCACACGTGAGCTGGATATCACTCAACTTAAGGGTTTGCAGATCAAGTCTGCCCGCTTTAAATTGGTGGCTCCTAATTCACCTGATCATGGCGCGATCGCCAAACTAAGAAAGACTATGACCGACGACCGTGTATTAAAGGCCACGATTTTTCTAAAAGGCGACAATATGCTCCCGGAAGGACTGATCGACGAAGGGCTAGAAATGGCAAGCGACGCATACGCCGAATATGATATAAGGGCTTACGATCCGAACACAGGAACAAGTATTCGTTTTCGGTCCGATCAGGTCGTTGAAAGTACACAAGAACAGGTAGATGATGGTGGGGAGGATGATGCAGAATCGCGATTGGCTAGGTCAATGATTCAACGGCTTTTTGGGTGGCTACGGAAAGGACTGGAATAACATGTCGCGTGAGGTAGAAGATCTCTCGTTCTTTGACATCGTGCAACAGTATCGGACTATTGATGGCCGCGTTATCGGTGTGACGGATGCGGTGGTTTCCTTAGCCATGGCTGCCGGCGGGTTTTGGGTGGCTAGTCAAATGCCGACGCCTAATTTCATGGCTTTGTCTAAGAGCGTAGGCCCTATCCTTATCGGACTCGCGGGAACCTTGTTAGGCATATCTTTGGCTGCATTTGCGGTTACCGTCAGCTTGATGTCCACATCATGGCTAGGTAAGTTGCGACGGGCCGGCGGATTTCCGGCTCTTGTCATGCCATACTGGGCCACTGCCGTGGCTTGGACCGCAGTGATTTTCCTAGGGCTCGGAACTAACATACTAACGAGCTTCTATGTTCCACGAAGCGACCTTTTAACGGTGCCTCTACACGATCTGGCCATAGGATTGGTCACTGCGGATTTTGCGTTTGTCGGGCTCGCTACATCGTTGTCCCTATCTCTATTTGGTTCTCTTGTGCGCATTATTGGCCTGAAGCTCGACACGGATGACCCACCTTCCGATCGTCCGCTAGTGGCTTGTCCTCGCGTCTTTGTCGAAGACGACAATCGTACTAAACACCGGCGATAGAAGACACTTATAGCGTCTTATTTACGGGACGGAACGTCGCCGCCATCGACCTGTTGTGCCTGCCATAAAATTAGAGTGCTCCGTGTTTCCAGCGATTACCGATAGGCAACGGATGGGAATGGCAACCGTGCCATGGGATGTAGAGCGCGTCCTGGCCTACATGGCCCAACAAGGGTGGAGTCATCGGGACCAACATTGTGAATTGCGTATTGTGCCGGATGCCGCGAAATAAGAAGACGGGATGGCTGGGGGCGTGAGGACAGACACTATATATTCGGCCATAAAGATTTATAACTGCCGAGCGGCTGGAGGCGTCCTCCACAATGTGATATTATGACCATGAAATGACAGCCTTCGGAGGCAACTCATAACAAACGTTGCAAACCGTCAGCGGGTTATCAAGGATTTGGCTCCGCTCCTACCGCGCTTCTATCAATATCTGGAGGCGGCATACGCGGAGGCGAAGGAGTATTCCTTTGTTCATGAGGCTAGCATAGACGGGGCCCTGGGGTCTCATACATGCTGATAGGGATTCGTTGGGAGGTCCCCACGTCGAAGGATTAGGACTGAGCGGCATCTCATTTTGGGTACGTGGCTACCATCTTCTTCGTATCTGGAAGGCCGGGGATGAGGAACCCAGCACTCTGACACGGTTTGCGTCCTCCCCTCCAAGTCGGCATTCTTGGGCCAGCAATTGACATTTTGGGAGTGGGATCAGGCGGCGATGGTTGGCAATGTGGTGATACTATGGGAGGTCGACGCGGACTGGCACTTGCACACGGTGCGGCTGGGCCCACCGCAAGCCGTCGAAGGCCGCTTCGTGTTGCAGTGGCAAGTGGATGTGCCGTGCCCGGTCGGTGCGGGAGGGCATGGCGGGTTGGAGTCCACGGAGGCGGCCCCGCCGCCCGTGCATTTCGAGCGTGAGGGGTCTGCAATAGACGATGAGCAAGGGTGATAACGCGTGATAGGGGATCGCATTCGATTGGCACGAGACTTTGAAGGCCTGACGCAAACAGAACTGGCATCTCGTCTGGGTATTCAGCAAAGCACCCTGGCGTATTTGGAAAGCGGACGGCACCGTCCGTCTCCGCCGATTATCACGGCCCTAGCGCGGGTGACCGACTTTCCGGTCCCGTTCTTTTGTGACGTGCCGTTGGATGCATTTCCGCAAGGCTCGTTGGCTTTTCGCCGCCGGAAACAAACATCTGCTGCTGAAGTGACACGGGCCTATACCGTGGCACGCCTCGGCTGGGAGTTGACTATGCGTCTGTTGCACCGTGTCAAGCGGTGGCCCGTCCGGTTGCCGATCATGAACGAGGAGGAAC
>JAKADI010000378.1 GCA_021820675.1 Bacillota bacterium
CGCAACGTCCCTGACGTAGCGCTCAATGCCGACCCGTTTACGGGCTACGCCATCTATGATACCAGTCCCAATACCTCTTACGGAGAAGGCTGGATAAACGGATTCGGCGGCACCTCCTTTGCCTCACCGCAGTGGGCGGGTATCACGGCCGTGATGGATAGCGCCTTACACGCACAAATCGGATTCGCCAATCCCTTGTTCTACCAGGTTTTCCAAAGTCCGCAAAACGCGTTGCATCCCGCGTTTCACACGATTACGAAAGGGAATAACTGGTTTTACCATGATCATTTGGGATACAACCGCGTCACCGGACTCGGCAGTCCCAATGTCTATAACTTGACCCAGGACATTCAGTCCTTAACCCGGTAGATCGTCGCCACATCTAGACCCGTCCGACAATCCCAGTTGTCAGCATGTTCGTTGGCCAATTCCCCTCCTGCGGGATTGGCCAACATTATTTCCCGTTTTAGGGAATTGCGGTCAAGGCATTTTCGCCGGTGAGATAGCAGGTTGTCTCAAGGGCCGCCTTTCGAACGCTAAAATAGAAGAGGTCTGGGAAGACGCGGCACCACACCTCACGACGACACCGAAACGGCAATGGAATCCTTACAGGTCAATTTGAAGCCGGTTAAAGGGTATCTGTTCTCTCGATAGGCAGGGAACGGGCCAAATGCGTGCTGGCGGAGATCCCGCTAAAACCCACGACAACCGGCAGGGCCGATAAAGCAAGAGGCCTCCTCCTCTCAGTGGAGCGAACGCAAGGACAGTTCACCGCATGTGGTATGATGGGTTGAGAAATCGTCTGGTGCCAGGTTCTTCATACGCTCGGCACAAGCTTATCAACATGATTGCTCCCCTAGGGCCGGCGAAAAGGGATCGACCCAGTCCAAGAGGAGCCTTGTGTCGTCTTTCGGCGGGGCAGCCGGTGCAATCACCGGAGTCGCAGATTCCCACTGACTCACCGTACAGCCGGTTCATCTTGAGCGAGACCGACCTCATTATGTTGGCAAAATTCCGTCCCCGGCCGTGTGCAGTGACACGCAGATTCCGGCAAGCTTGGCAAGCCTCTCGTTCGGCCGGAATACGTAAGAACAAGCCGGGCTCGCAGCCTAGAGAAACCCAGTTTGATCAAGTCCGACCAGGCCGTCGTTCTCGGGCCCCGTACCATCACCAGAGTGGCCTTGCCGATTAAGATTTTGACGTCCTTAGACCTCACCGGAAAAATTCCCAGGGAAGGCGAAGACGCTTAAAAAATGTTCGAAGTTCTAAGCACAGCAATCCTTGAGCAAATACGGCGATGACATGTTAACCTATTGCAGGAGACAATAGCCGTCTGTTCTTGCTATCCCGCCAAAATGCCTGACACGGATGAGGCCGGAGCCATGCTTCCCGGCGGATTCCCAGGGACCGTCGTCTAACAGAACAGAAAGGAAGATATTGTGCGCGTCTTTTTCGATCTTATGTGGTTCTTTCGCCGTCACCGGGTCCGCTACCTCGTGGGGATTATGCTTTTAATCATGGTGGCTCTGTTATCCCTGATCCCGCCCCGGATTGTGGGTCTTGTCATTAATGCCCTGACACACCACACCCTTACCCGCAGCAGGCTTGATCTCGACTTATTGATCATCTTCACGACTGCGCTGATGACTTATGCTCTCCGCTACTTTTGGCGTCTGTTACTATTTGGCGGCGCCATTCAGTTAGGCGCGGAACTTCGCACCAGGCTTTATGATCATTTTACGCTGATGTCTCCGGAATTCTATCACCGTAAACGCATTGGCGATCTTATGGCGCACTCGACCAATGATGTCCAAGCCATTCAAGAAACCGCGTCAGAAGGAGTCCTGACCTTAGTGGATTCCGTCGTCACCGGCAGTGTTGTCATCACGACCATGGCACTGTTGAGCTGGAAGCTCACAGTGATTTCGCTATTGCCCATGCCCATCATGGCCTACGCGGTGACCCGCTACGGCAAGATGCTGCATGACCGCTTTTATTTAGCCCAGCAGGCCTTTTCCGATATTAACGACCGTGTCCAGGAATATGTCTCGGGTGTCCGCGTTGTCAGAGCCTTTGGCCAGGAAAAATGGGAACGGCAGAATTTTGTCGATCTGTCGCGGGACGTCGTGAACAAAAGTGTGGCTGTGGCCCGGATCGACTCCTTATTCGACCCGACCATTTCGGTCATCGTCGGGTTTTCTTATTTTCTATCGGTCGCCGTCGGTGCCTGGTTTGTCGTTCACGGATCCTTGAACCTTGGCAATTTAACGACCTTCACCTTGTACCTTGGCCAATTAATCTGGCCGATGCTCGCATTCGGATTTTTATTCAATATCGTGGAACGCGGCCGCGCATCGGACGAACGTGTCAAAAACTTATTATCGATTTCACCAGCTGTAACCAATCGGCCGGGAGCCGTGGATAAAATGCCTGGCGGCACCATCGCGTATCATATTGATCGCTTTAGTTATCCGGAAAATCACCGCCCGGTGCTCCAGGATATTTCGTTCGATATCCGAAGAGGCCAAACCTTGGGAATTGTCGGACGCACCGGATCAGGCAAAACCACACTGATGCGCCTCTTACTGCGTGAATTTGACCTGACTCCTGGTGATGGCGACATTTCCATTGGAAACGTATCAATTTATGATGTGACTTTACATGCGCTGCGCCAAAGCATCGCCTACGCTCCCCAAGACGCATTCATCTTTTCCGCGACCGTCGCCCAAAACATTGCCTTTGGGAACCCCGAAACGCCAGGGAATGAGATTGTTCACGCAGCCGATTTGGCCAGTATTCGTGCCGACATTGACGAATTTCCACTGGGCTTTGAGACAGTAGTCGGCGAAAGAGGCACGACCTTGTCCGGGGGCCAAAAACAGCGAATCTCCATAGCCCGCGCCTTATTGCAAGATGCTGAAATTCTGCTGCTAGACGATACCCTGTCGGCGGTAGACGCCAGAACCGAAAGTCAGATTTTGGACAATATAAAAGCCAACCGCGCCAATCGGACAACAATCATTGCCACTCACCGCCTAAGGACCGTGGAACATGCCGATGAAATCATTGTGCTGGAGAATGGCACTATCGTCGAACGCGGCACGCACGACCGCTTGTGGGCGCTAAGCGGGAAATATTGGGATATGTACCGGCGCCAGCAACTGGAAACGCAAGTCGAAGAAGGAGGTGTGGAGGTATGATCTTAGAGCAAGAAAGCTCCACTCACCCGGTAGGTGCCGGCACTTTCTGGCGCCTGCTCAGCTATTTGCGGCCGTACCGTAAAAAGTTGCTCATTTCCTTCGTGGTCTTGATGGCGGCCACGGCAACCGATGTATTGCAGCCCATTCTGATAAAGGTCTTCATCGACCAATATTTGATACCGCGGCATTTTCCGCGTACGGTGCTCATGGAATTAGGCGCCGTGTATCTCAGCCTGGTTGTCATCACCGCGGCAATGAATGTGGTCCAGTTACAACTTTTTGAGATATTGGCCTTAGATATCATACAACGCCTGCGGATTGAACTCTTCGACAAAGCGCAATCCATCGCGCTATCATTCTACGACAGGACTCCCGTCGGAGTCATTGTCTCGCGCATTACCAACGATACGCAATCGATCCTGGAAATGTTTATGACGGTGCTGTCCACCTTTGTCCAAAATATCACCG
>JAKADI010000379.1 GCA_021820675.1 Bacillota bacterium
GCCATTTTCCAACAGAGTAGCAGGATAAGTAATCTTCGACACTCTCCCCACGGCATCGTAGGTCATCGATTCGGTATAGCCGATGCCGCCAAGGGTGATGGCGACCTGGAGGACGCGGCCGGCCACCGTGTCGTAGCCCCAGTCATTGATCAGGTCCGATTCGGAGCGCTTGATCCGACTTGCTGCAACACGCTCACACAATCTTGCCGAAGGGAGAATTGATGCGAAAAGCAACATAGATCTTGACTGATCGTGATCGACTTCAGTACAACTTCCCCGCCAGCGCGCAACGCGCCAACAGAGTTGATCACGATCAATGGAATACGCGCGCTACAAAGCGCATCGCTAAAGCGCCGCGATAGCCTACAGGACGTTGAGGAAGCATCGCTCAACGCGAAGCAGGCCGAGCCCGTTATACTGTGGGTAACCCAACGATTTTGAGAAGAGGAACGTATATGCAATTTACGATCACCGTGGACCGCGACGAAGACGGTGTCTGGATCACCGAGTGCCCCGCAATCCCGGGCTGCGTGAGCCAAGGCCAGACCAAGCAAGAGGCCATTGCCAATATTCAGGAAGCCATTCAGTTGTGTTTGGAAGTCCGGGCGGAAAAGGGCCTGCCCTTGACCATTGAGACCCGCCAACTGGATGTGGCGGTGTAATGCCGACCCTGCCCGCGCTCAGCGGTCGGAAGGTCGTCAAAGTCCTTGAGGCCTTCGGCTGGGAAGTGGCGCGCCAACGCGGCAGCCATATCATCCTGGTCAAGGACAACCACAATGCCACGCTCTCAGTACCGGACCACAAGGAAGTGGCGAAAGGAACGCTCCGGTCCCTCGTCCGCGCCGCGGGATTGACGGTGGAAGAATTTATCGAGGCGACTAAATGAAGCAGTACCAGCGGCATAGACATCATCTCGGAAGTAAATCTTTTTGCCGAGGGTGATGCCATCCATGTCACTGCGCAGCCACCACGGAACCTTTCCTTCGAATACGCGCGCCGAATCCAGCACCTCGCCTGGGAAATGATCGGCGTAGATAGCTCTCTCGTCGGCGGTCAGTGCCCGTCCAGCCTTGCCGGCACTTTGATGCGCCACATCATTAAACAAATACGCATATTCCGCGGTCTTCGCCCCTTCTTGGAACCGTCCACCCGCAATTACCGCCGCACCGCCACCAATCAATGTGCGTGCAATACCTTGCGCCACGCGTCCCATGGTGGCCACCGCATTGCATTCAAATAACTTTTCAGCTCGACCCTCTTTTCTCTCACCAGCACCGGTCCCCCACGGTTCGATAGCCCACCACGCGTCCTTGGGCGTTGACCTCCCAATGAAAGTCGCAGCCCTTGTAGCCTACGCTGGGGCCGACCGATTCGACGTAGACGGCGTGGCCGTTCGGGAGATAGTAGGCGGGCTTTTCCCAGTCGTAGAGGTTGACGCCGACGGCCTTTTTCATTTCATCAACGGAAAGACTGGCCTTAACAACCTTATCCCCGTAGTCCTTGAGATCGGCAATAGCACACGACTGCGGTATATGACCCAATTCATGATCGAGGATATCAAACTGCCGGATTACAGTGCGCGGATAATCCAAAACTCGGATCCGACCCGCGATCTCCCAAGGATTCATCGTTCCTGTCGAACCAGAGACGACGTTACCAAGAGTAAGGGTGCTCTTATGGCTGAATAGTCAAGATAGTTTTTCTGCGATAGAGCTTAAAACGAATTGGATCAATGTGGGTAACCTTGTCGTTAATAATTAAATCGGGCCAGCGTAAGGTAAATTCATCCACGATCGGAATCGGGGTTTTCCCCAGCGGGCGCTCGGCGAACCATACTATATAAACCCAGTGAGAATCTTTTTCAGCGGTGCCCGGACCGTCTGCTTCCAGTGGTTTCAGTCTCCCAAAATGGTTGATGGGGAGCTTCCTTGGCGCCGAAAACGTGGGGCTCTCGATAATGAAATTTGGCTGAGCAAATCTGACCGTGGTGGCCTTAGGCACATGGACATCCACAATTAAATTGATTGTGCCATCTGAATTTTCTGCGTCACCCCACATGCTGAGTTGTACGCCCGATGCGAGTGTGACCAGTAGCTTATCCTTAATCTGACCGGTCAAAATACCCGGACCTTCTGGCATATAGCGCTTGAGTTGTACCGGCATACAGCCGGCAAGTGCCGCGACAAGCGCCACAATCCAGATGTTTCGTATAATGCTAATACTCATTGTCAATCATCCCATACGGTACATAAGGCAAGAGCGGCTCCACGACGGAACCTACCGCGAACGGCGTGGCCGGCACAACGTTTAGGTAACTGGCGGTGTTGCCCAAGAACTTGCCGACACCATTTTGGTAGAAGGCCGAAAGATTTCCCCGTGCGTCATACATGAAGCTGTTCAAGAAATCATGCGGGCCGGCATAGGTCTCGACGAGCAAATCTCGGAACGAACCGGGGGCATATTCCGATCCCAAAAAATAACCTTTTTGGCCTTGGATACCGCCGAATATATCTGGCTGATTGCAAGGGTAACGACAACCGCCTAATTTGACGGCATCGCCACCATGACCTGCAGATACGCCCGTCGCGTTAGGTGTACTACCATCCGGAAGCGGAGTTTTGGACTGCGCCACCATCTGCTCCCGCATCTCCATCGCCCCCATATACAACAAGCTTATTATTCCCGCATACCGTGCGCCCGTCCGTCCCGCCGCGCTCGCCTGGTCGTTGGAAGCGCCGTAGATTTGGGCAATGGTATAACCGCTGGCGTAGCCCAGTGCTGTGCTGGCGCCGATATTGCCGTACCAGGGCAGGGCGGCGATGCCGGGCGCGGCCCAGGCTCCCGCCGCCAACACGGCTCCCGTGGCATGCGCCCGCCCTACCGTCCGCCAATCCCCGGTCGACGCGCCGTAGAGATATCCAAAATGGGTTCCCGCGAGTAAACCGGTAGAGAGCAGTCCGCCGACGTACTTGATGCCGGAGACCTCATCGAGAATATTGCTTGTGAAGCGAGCCACATCCTGCTTATGCGTGACCACATAGGCCGCGGGCGAAAGGGTAGCTTTGAACACTTCTCGCACGGCCTTCCTCAACGAAAAATTCCCCGTCGGATCAATCCGGGAGAGGGGGTTGTTCAGTGCATAACTGTAGGCGTTCAATGCTTGGGTATTTGCCCCAAATGACGTGATGGGATCAGGCTGCAGAAACCTGCCAATGACCGGATCATATTCCCGCGCTCCCATGTTGACTAACGTTAGCTCACCATCCATCTCGTGACCCGTGTAACCGCGCGTCGCGGGTCTCAGGGTATGCGGTTGCCAGCGGGTTGCCCCTGTATTGAGATCCCACGGTCGACCAAAGGGATCGTAGCTAAAACTGGTTTTGGTCCGACCGACTGCATCGGTGAGCCGATGGAGCGAGCCGAGATTGTCCGTGTGTACATAGTCGGTGTACTTGATGGGAAGCTCCGGGGCATTCCAGTCCACGTAAATCGCCACCAGCCGACTGCCAGCGTAGATGTAATGTTTACGCTCGTACCAGGAACCGGTTCCCGTTACGCGATTGGGCTCTTCCGTCCGCTCGAAAAGTTTGCTCACGTAGGTCGTCGTCTTGGTCCCGGTTTTCTTTTGGACACGGACGTGACTGGAGTCATAGTTG
>JAKADI010000380.1 GCA_021820675.1 Bacillota bacterium
CACGTTTCCACCTTCCATAGATGTGCATTAACACCACGACTAACCGAAAGTCGGCAAAGGTCATATAAAAATGAAAATGGACGGAAATTCCCGTTAGGGCCATAAACTCTGCTCTGGTGAAAAAACCGGGTGAATCGGTGATTGCTGGTATGAATCTTTTCAACTGGTATCGCCAGGCTCTATCCAATAGCTTAACGCGATTGCCAAATCTTCCAAGGGATCACCTATGGTCGCCATTTCCCAGTCCAACACCGCAATGACCCGACAACCATCGTCCCCTAAGAGAAGACTATTCAATTTGAAATCATTATGGATAATCGTCGCAGGTAGACTCACACGGGGCACATGGTTCTCCAGCCAGCGGACGATTGCCGTGTCGACCGCGATGCCCTCCGTAACCGAATTATGATAGCGCTTTGTCCAACCAGCAACTTGCCGCGCCAAGTAACCGTCCGGGTGGCCAAACGACGCTAAGCCTGCTTGGTGATAATTGACCAAATGAAGCGATGTCAGCTGCTTAACAACCTCCATCGATAAATTGCGGCCCAAAGTCGCGGAAGGCTTGATACAATCAGGAAAGTGGTCATGAAGAACCAAACCGTCACGACATTCCATGATAAAAAACGGATCGCCCAATACCCGGGTATCGTCATAGAACGCAAGAGGTTTCGGTGCCAATGGATATACTGGATAAAGACCGGTCAAAAAATCAAATTCCCGGCGCATGTCATGAGCTTTTGGAGGAAGAGTGCCCCGCGGGGGTCGGCGCAAGACAGCCTTCCACTCCCATTTTGAGAAAATAAGTAAGATTGGACGATTCGGTGGCAAATTGACGAACAATCAGTTTTTGATTTTCTTGTAATCCGGCGATTTGGTCATGTAATAAGCTTTCCAGGGCTAAGACATCGATTTCCGAACCAGCCCGGACTGGCACAGTGTTGATTATTCCTGGACTTTCGCTCATAAAGGCCCTCGCCTCTTTTTCATCCTGATGAGAATCTCTTTATCAGGTTAATGCCCATCATTTTCGGCGCAGTTCCAATTTAGCAATGGCTTCCAGGTGCACTTCATCGGGTCCATCTGCCAGCCTTAATGCCCGTGTGTGAGCCCAAAACTGCGCCAAAACCGTGTCATGGGAAACTCCCTTGGCACCAAAAACCTGGATGGCCCGATCTAACACACGAAGTGCCATCGACGGAGCAACCACCTTAATCATTGCGATTTCCTTACGAGCGGCTTTATTTCCCAATTTATCCATCATATCGGCAGCCTGAAGGGTTAAGAGGCGTGCTTGGTTGATCTCAATCCGGGATTGGGCGATCCAGTTTCGAATGACGCCTTGCTGTACCAGAGGCTTGCCAAAAGTCACCCTACTTGATGCCCTTTCCATCATCATCTCCAATGCTCGTTCCGCAACCCCGATGAGTCGCATACAATGATGGATACGGCCGGGGCCCAACCGGCCTTGGGCGATAGCAAATCCTTTCCCTTCGGCCCACAGGAGATTTTCAGCCGGTACCCGTACATGATCGTAATGGATCTCGCCATGCCCATGAGGTGCTGCATCATACCCAAACACCGAAACCATTCGTTCGATATGAACGCCCGGTGTGTCCAAGGGCACCAAAACCATCGATTGCTGGTCATGAATCGGCGCTTCCGGATTCGTTTTACCCATTACGATGGCAATTTGGCAGCGGGGATCACCCGCTCCGGAGGACCACCATTTGCGGCCGTTCACCTCATAACCATCGCCACCGTCGAGACGCCGGATGGAGGTCCTGATATTGGTTGCATCCGATGACGCCACATCTGGTTCGGTCATCGAGAAGCAGGAGCGAATTTGACCGGCAAGGAGCGGAACTAGCCATTGCTGCTGTTGATCTTTAGATCCATAACGCGCCAAAATCTCCATATTCCCCGTATCGGGAGCACTGCAATTAAAAACCTCAGGCGCAATGGGGGATTGTCCCATAATCTCGCATAAGGGGGCGTATTCCAGATTACTGAGTCCCGACCCCCACTCTTTATTCGGCAAAAACAAGTTCCAGAGCCCAGCGGCTCGGGCCCGCGCCTTGAGTGTTTCCATGACCTGGGGAACTACCCAGGGGCTTGGTCCCTGCCTTACCTGTTCGGCATATAACGCTTCATTGGGATAGACTTCCTCGTTCATAAATTCAACTAAGCGTCGACTCAGATGCTGCGTTGTTTCGGGTAAATCAAAATCCATGATAATTCCTCCCGCCGTATAAAATCCTTGCCAAATTTCACGAAAATCTCATGGCCCCTTTCCTAAAGTCTTGGAACATCTCATGTCCCGACCAGCAAATGACAAACAGCCATTCTTCACGAATGATGCGCTGGGGCCCGTGACGCCATCACCAAATCTCTATCAAGGGAGAAGTTGATTAATTGCCAGTCGCTGGAGATGGTCCTTGCGCACTTTACCCGTACTGGTCTGAGGAAATTCTGTAAAGGCCAAAACATAATCCGGCACCTTATAGCGGGCCACTTGGGAGAACACAGACAACAGATCACTGCGGTGGAGTTGAGGCGCGAACTGTTTCAAGATGATGCAGGCGCACGTCCGCTCCCCCATTTCGGCATCGGGGATTGCCACCACCGAAGACAGCAAGACGGCGGGGTGGCGTTGGAGAATGGCCTCGATTTCATTGGGATAGATATTCTGCCCACCTCGCACAATCATGTCTTTGAGGCGCCCGACGACCGTAAGCCGTCCCTCTGCGGACAGAAATCCTAAGTCTTCAACCGATACCCACCCGCCTGAACGGCGGGCTGCATTGGTGTGCACATCGTCATGAAAGTAGCCTTGAAATGTCATTGGCCCCCGCACCCATATTTGACCGACCTCTCCCATGGGAGCCGTCTTGTCGCCATGCATAATCCGAATTTCTACACCGCCATAAATTGGGCCACCCGATGTCATCGAGACGGTATTTAGCGAATCCCCCAATTGGGTCATGGTGGCATGGCCAAATTCGGATGCCCCATACGTGGTCGTAATCGTGCACCCAAATTGTTCACTAATCGCCTGCATCATATCGGGCGGCGCCGCCATAGCGCCTAAGTAGACATTGCGAACCGTGGAGACATCCGTTTGGGTCGTCAACAGACTTAACATCCGAATCATCATGGTGGGTACCGCAACAAGATAAGATACCCGGTAATGTGCAATCATCGTTAAGGTTCGAGCCGGATCAAACGCGTCAGTAAGAATCAACGTCCCTCCAGTGAAAAGCGGGCAGGGCAGGCCATACTCTAATCCAAAGGCGTGGGATAGTGGAATCAGGCACAGCCACATCTCTTGGCCTTCGACCTGACGCATGGCATTTGACGCGCGAGCCATGCGCACAATCCCTTCATGACTATGCATCACCCCTTTTGGCACACCCGTAGTGCCGGAGGTATAAATGATCGCGGACAATGTGTCCGGCTCTGGCTCGGGCAGCGAACTGACGATCGATAGATCTGCTAAGCTTTCCTCGTCACTGCTCAGCAAAAGGTGGGGGTGAGAACCCACTCGGCCGAGAGCTTCTTGCATGGCATTGAACACATCGTCTGAGAAAAAATGGCCGCACACCACGACAACCTCGGGTTCTGCATGCGACAAAATTGTCTCAACTTCC
>JAKADI010000381.1 GCA_021820675.1 Bacillota bacterium
GGAATCGATTGATCCGAACCGGGAGATCTTGTTTTTGCCGGATTTCTTTCTGGGATCGCATGTCATTCGCATGACGGGACGACAAAACATTCACGTCTGGCAGGGGGAATGTCATGTGCATGCCGCCATCGAAAATGAGTCGATGGTTCAAAAGGTGAAGCAAAATCCGGGATCGGATTTATTGATTCATCCTGAATGCGGGTGCACGACCAGGGCTTTGGCCATTCCTCCCAAAGAAGCGCACGGTCTTGTCTTATCGACAGACGGCATGCTGTCTTACGCCAGGGAATCGGAAGCCAGTACCTTTATTGTTGCCACCGAAGTGGGACTCTTGCACCGCCTGCGAAAAGAAAATCCCACGAAGCACTTTGTGGCGGCCCATGACGAGGCGACGTGCCCCTACATGAACATGATGTCTCTGGAAAAAATCCGCGATGCCCTCCGCTATGGCCGTTTTCGTGTCGAAATCCCGGCCGCCGTCCGGCAAAAGGCGCTCGTCCCCCTTGAGCGAATGGTTGCGGTGGGATAATGTCATAGCAGGCTCGGGTTTTTATGGCTGTGAGAAAAGTACCGGTTTTGAGGGAACGGTCCATGCCTTTATCCCAATGAGCTCCAGGACTAGACAACCAGAGAAGGGGATAAGGTGACGCTGCGAATACGGTTAGATTTTTCCCCCACTACCCGTGGGCCATTAATTTTCACCGATCCACTCGCCGTGATCAGCGCCTATCAGTACGCCCAAGTGCTGCCGGCGCTTTATGAGCTGGAAAGTTGGACACGCCGTGGATATTGGGTGGCCGGCTTTCTCAGTTATGAAGCGGCCTACGGCTTGCTCAAAGAACTCACAAGGCCCCCTCGGCCATCGTCACGGTCTGAAGACGCGGCATTGCCGCTCTTGGAATTCGGGGTTTTTACAGCGCCTGGCGCGATGTGGCCCGACACGGGGAGGGGCAACTACACCATAGGCGCCTGGCGTCCCGATCCCTGGCTGGACCGAGCGGTCTATGACAAGAAGATCGCGCAAATCCGCAGGGCCATTGCCCAAGGATTAACCTATCAAATCAATTATACGCTGCGCCTTCGCGCATCTTTTCACGGCAATCCCTGGCCGTATTACCGAGCGCTGTGGCATGCACAACAAGCGCCTTATAGCGGATATATCGAATGGGGAGACCAGGCGATCTTGTCGGCGTCTCCGGAATTATTCTTTGCCCTTCACGGCCAGCATATTGTTACCCGGCCGATGAAAGGTACGGCTCAGCGAGGCCGCTATGATGCCGAAGATCGGGTGCTCCGGCGCAATTTAGAACAATCCGCCAAGGACCGTGCGGAAAATATTATGATTGCGGATTTGTTCCGGAATGATCTGGGACGCCTTGCCCAGACGGGTACGGTGAGGGTCGCCGCCCTCTGCCAACCTGAAGCTTATCCCACGGTGTGGCAGTTGACCTCCGAGATCACCGCTGAAAGGGATCCGGCGGCTTCCTGGGTCCGCGTGCTCACCACCCTCTTTCCTTCCGGATCGATTACGGGAGCGCCCAAACTCAGCAGCATGAACATTATTCAAGAACTCGAAGCGTCTCCTCGCGGCATCTATTGCGGGACTTTGGGCTATGTCAGTCCCTACGGACGCGAGGCTGTATTCAATGTGGCGATTCGTACCGTATGGATCCATTCGTCCCGGCACCTGGCGGTATTTGGCACCGGCGGCGGCATTACCTGGGATTCCCGGGCTGAAGAGGAGTACGATGAGCTCTTAACCAAGGCCCGATTTCTTACGGCGCGGCAGCCTGAGTTTTCGTTATTGGAGACCATGAGACTGGACCACGGAAATTACTGGCTCTATACGTTTCATCTCGAACGCATGGAACAAGCGGCCGCCTATTACCAGCGCCCATTTGACAAGAAAGCGGTGGAAGGGACGTTGGACGGGGTGCGCAAGCACTATGCCGACAAAATCTGGCGGGTGAGGGTGATGGTGGATCCTAACGGACAGGTGCACCATCAGGTGGTGGCATACCAAAAGTTGCCGGCCGGGGTTCAAATGGTTGCCTGGGCTTCACAGTCCGTGGATTCGGCTGACCCCATATTTTTTCACAAGACCACTCACCGGGATTTCTATAATCGTGCCCACCCTGAAAACTCCCAGGCTTTTGATCATCTCTTGTCCAACGAGCAGGGCTTGGTGACAGAATTCACCCGGGGTAATATCGTCTTGCGCTATCGGGACGAGTTAATCACTCCGGCTCAAGATTCTGGACTGTTGGCCGGAACCTTCCGCCGCTTCCTGCTGAGCCGTCAGATTATTCAAGAGGCCCGCATTTCTAAAGAACACGTACGCTCTAGTGACCAGATCTGGTTTATCAATAGTCTTTATGGCTGGGTGCCCGTCAAAATTGCCGAATGATCCGGTACGCCTGGACTCTTTTTATCAGAACACCTGTGCCTGGCCTCATCTTCCGAGAGGCATGTTTGGCGATTATGACCTCGGGTCCTTGGAATCCGGCGGATGGTCCGGGTTGCTCCGTGATTTCAGGGTTCGTTCGAAGGTTTGGCTTAGATGCTGTTGCCACCGGCCGAATAGCGTTTCGATTTCTTGGTGAAAGAGCTGCTGCAACAGATGCAGCTCCTGATCATCCCAGGCATGATGGGGAGACGCCGTCATGGCCCGTTGAAATTGCTCAAATTCCCGGTATTGATGGAGCCGATCCAGACGGGACGGCTCGATCTTTTCGAGCATCTGCAGGCCCGCTTCCAGGGCCAGCGTGATCAAATGCTCCCATTGGGACTCAGGAAAACGGGACACCGAGTCTAAGAGCTTCGTCTCAATGGCTAAAGACGGAATACTCAACAGGGAGTGCGTGCCGTCAAGTCGGGTGATGTGAATGGAATGATTGTTCTCCATGGCCTTCAATCCCCTCTGAAAAACCTGCTGGCGGGAGCTTATATTGGACCGTCTTCAACCGGGGCCAAAGTGCTGGACTCGGGTGAACGGCTTTGTGAATGGTTTGGGTGCTCCTCGTCCCGGGGGGCGACACCCGAGTTCTCCCAGGAATCTTGCGCATCCCCTAATGGGGTGGGACTGGGCGCGGGTTTATGGCGGTTCCACAAGGATTCTAAATGCTGCGCGACTTTCCCCAATTTTTTTTGCCGATACACCAAAAACTCGACAACGGCACTCTTGGATGCCGAAGAGAGCCCCCATTCTTTGGGAATCATGTCGACAACCTCCGTCAAATCGTGGGATGACAAGTCTTGAATCTGATTTAACGCGGAATGAAACTCAAAGCGGTGGGGGATTTGCCACGCCAGGGCGTTGAAAGGGTAGAGCAGGGGAAATTCGCGGCGATACGACTTCAAACTATGGATAGACCATAACGGTCCTCCGGGAAAGATGAAGCCATGATCAATGATCATAAACCGTAACGCCTCACCCTGGGCTAGGGCTAAGATATGGGAAAATTTAACGTCCTTGTTGAACAGCCAAGACTCCAATAGGGCGCATAGCGGCAAGTCGTGCCAGTTGGACAGTGCCGGAACCTGTTTGGCATTTTTGAGAGGGATCGCTTCTTCATAGTAAATGGTTCCAAATTGTAATCCGGGCAACCAACGATAGTGCGTG
>JAKADI010000382.1 GCA_021820675.1 Bacillota bacterium
CGAATTCCTTTGCAGAAAGGATGCAGGAATAAAAAATATTTTCAATGAGATTGCTTTAGTTCGTATGCGAATCAACGGATTACCGGACGCTCCATTTCGCTCAAAGATGTGGGTAATGAATAGCTTTTTAACCAGGATTATCGAAGATTCCCTGTACAGATCCCCAATGCTCCGTCCGGGAGAGATGGTCGGTCAAGGGCATGCATGGACGACGACGGCGCAAGGCGTGGATTTCACTCCGCCATTGAGAGCACCTGGACCGATATCATAGACTCGAAGGCTACATAAAATTTGTCATTTGGCACAAGCAAAACCAAAAAACAGGAATTTACGAGCGTGAGCCACCGAAAGCCAGGCGCTGTTTACAGTTCGCCTTGCGGGGTTTCAGGGCACATCCCACCCGCCTCTTCCCGTGCTCACCTTCATGACATTTTGGGTATCTTGCGCTGGTGCCAATGGGTTGTCACGGTTCTTCCCTTCCCTTTTTCGCCATGGGTTAGGGTGGACACTTTTTTGCGGAATCGGAGAGACCGAGTCATCCCCTGAGAAATCCCCATTTTTGTAGGGCTCCCACGGCTAGGCGACTCCATGGTCTACGGTATCGCTGTCGGCGGATGACGATCTGCTTTGAACTATCCGTTTCCGCCTCTTAACTCATCTCTCCATGCGCATTCGCTGGCGGGGATGAAGCCCCCCGGCTTCGTTGGCGGGACCGAATCCCGCGGCACAACCCCCCGAGCAAAATCAGCGCGATCAAAGTGGGGAACAGTATCGGAGCCCAGAGCTGCGTAATGGAATGAAATTGTCGGACTTCCGTGGACAGGGTCAGGAGAAAGGCTATAAGGGTCACCGGTAACCCGACCCATAGCCAGAGCCAACGGGGGGCGCCGGGCCATAAGGCCCGACCCGCCAACGTCCACACGTACGTCCAGATCGCTAGTTTCAAAATCAGCAAGTTTTGCCAAACCACAAAAAACCAGATGGCATTACGCGTCAGAAAGTCGCCCACGCGGAAGGTCGCGAGGACTTCGAACAGGGGATACGGCACATCCGCCGCTAATGGGGATCCTAACACCCCAATAGTTAGAAAGGTAATCAAACCCAGCAGAAGGGCGCTGGCGCCGGATCCCCACAGGATGGCCCGGCGAAAAGTTCGGGGAGACGTGGAGCGTACAAAGGGAAAAAAAGTGACGCCAATGGGACTTTCGCCAATAAAGCTCAGTGGTACATACACGGCCGTAATCCCGGCTTTCCAAGAGACCGGATACCAGGGCCAGATATTCCACAGCTGGATTCTTGGCATATTAGCCCCGATTAAGCCCACCAGCACCCCCACCGAAACGGGCACCAAAAGATCCACCATGCGTGCCAACCCCACAGCGCGGCCCCGAACCAGAATCACGACGGTGCCTAGACTGATCCCGCCGATTGCCCATAAAGGCGTATGGGGCATGATGCGCGTATGGACAAAGGCGAGATCCTCGCCCCACATAATCACAATCGCAATTCCCACCACCAACCAATAAACCCCCGTGGCCACTCGCCCCCACGCCGGCCCAAACCCGCGTCGGAATAAACCGGCCGGGCCATACGGGGCGGCAGCCGTGGCGACAGTCGCATTCACGATGAGCCCCACGAAAGTAGCGCCCAGAATACTCCACAGAGCATCATGCCTGGCCTGTTCGATAATCAGGGCGGGAAGCAAAATTAACGTCGTTGGGGCCGTCACCGCAAATTGGATGAATGCCAGTTGACGTACGGAAATGTCGCGTGAGGTCATTGTGCATCACTCCTCGTCGAGTCGATCTCTACCACACGGCAATATGCGAATTCCCACTTCTTGGGATCCGAAACTTCAGTAACCCACTGGACCCGGGTCTATAATCAATCAACGTTCTCAAGTCGGTCACGGCATGTGATTCTAGGATGCCTTCTCCAGCACCAGAAAATACCGGAACCGGCCGCGACTTTTGCCAAGCCTGAAATTTTTCGCAGAGTGTGGTGTTCGGCGCAGTGTTGGCAATCCTTTGTTGCCAACAATTACCAGACGATAAAGGCCCCGGTGGTGTGATGTTCCGGAATCGATTCAGGCATCCTATACTCAGCCATGTTGGGGAGGAAGGGCCGTGGACATTCAGCGGGTGTCGGATCTGTTGCAGGAAATTGCCATTCTGGAACACCAAATCGCGTCGTGGCGCGGAGAAGACTTGCCACCCGACGCCGGCTACAGTGCGCATGTGATTCTGGATACCCTGGGATACCCACCCGATGTGGTACACCGAACCGTGTCGGGACCCCAGGGCTCCCAAGCGCACCTCATTTACCTGGATTTAGCCATCGCCGATGAGCTGATCTTGGAGGGGGTGCTGACGCCTTTACTGCAGGCCAAGACACCCCAGGACTGGACTCCCCAGCAATTTTTGTTGGGCGCGGTGGTGCAGGCGAAGACGTTGGACGCGGTCATCCGAGGAATTTTACAAGGACAGATCGCTGTCGGATGTTCGTTGTGGCCGTCCTGGGTCACAGTGGATGTGGCCCATCCCCCGGAACGGTCAATTAGTGAGCCGAAAAATCAAGAAGTCGTGCATGGTCCGCATAACGGGTTCATCGAAAATCTGTGGATTAATCTGATTCAGATTCGCCAGGCGATTCGATCCCCGTTTTTACGGTTCGAAGCCCTACAAATTGGCGAGTTGCAGTCCACCACCGTGGTGATCGCGTCGTTGGCCGGCGTCACCCCTCAGGCCTTGGTGCGTCTGATTCGTCAACGGCTTCATCGGATTCGTTTGGCTGGTTTTGTGGACTCGTCGGCCATCGCGTCCGCGATTGGCAGCCATGCCTGGGTGCCTACGGTCCAATATACCGAACGTCCCGATGATGTGGTGGCGGCCCTGCTGGAAGGGCGGGTCGCCGTTCTGGTCGACCGTACGCCGGCCGTGCTGTTGGCGCCGTCCGTCTTGATGCACTTTCTCACCCGGTCTTCCGATTACTATCAGTTGGCCAGTACCGCGTCTTTTGTTCGCATCATTCGCTTGGTCGGGGTCATGATCGGGATGGCCTTTCCGGGACTGTATGTGGCTCTGGCCACGGTCAATCAATCCTTGATTCCCCTGCCGATTCTCTTTACTTTTATTCATAGCCGTTTATCCATTCCCTTTCCGGTGTTGCTGGAAACCCTGATTATGTTGTTGACCTTTGACGTGGTCTATGAAGCCGGTCTCCAAATGCCGGGAGCTTTGGGGCAAACCATCTCGATTGTGGGTGCCGTGGTGGTGGGGCAAGCCGCGATCATGGCGGGCATTGTCAGCGCCCCCACGGTCATTGTGGTGGCGATTAGCTTCTTGTCGCAATTTCTCATCCCCGAAGTGGATTGGGCCTCCGCCATCCGGTTGGTACGCTATCCCTTGGTGGTCATGAGCGGGATATTTGGACTGATCGGCATGACCTTAAGCATCGTGGCGCTGCTCGCTGCCGGGACAACGCTGACGTCATTTGGCATGCCCTATTTGGCCCCTCTGGGCCCGCTGCGGTCCTGGGCCTGGCGCGATGGCATCCTTCGCCGTCCTCCGAAGCTCCGGAAACATGCGTGATGGCCCGGCATGACAGGATACGGCATTCGTT
>JAKADI010000383.1 GCA_021820675.1 Bacillota bacterium
GAGATGGCGTGATTCGGCAAATGGAGATTATCGGGGGAAGATCGTCTCGGTCACATCCCGAGTGTGATATTCGTAAGTGACAGGTTTGTATAACGTGCTTATTCACGGGTATATCGACGTTGACTGTGATGTGGCATGGGATATTACTGAGCGATCCGGTGTTGCAAAATCAACTGATGACCTTGTTCCATGGGTCAAGAAGGATCGGGAATAGATCCTTGTGTACTTTAAGGGTCCGAAAGACCGATGTAATTGCCGTCAGATTTTCCGGCGAGAATTAATTATCTCGGCGATCCGTGTCTCCCCTAGCTGCCTTCGTCCAAGATACACTAACTCCCTGTTTGCCCAGAAATTCAATTCATAACTCTCCGCGTTCTCTATGAATGGGTTATGGGACGCTCTACATTAGACGTGGGAGCCACGGTACGAAATACGGGTCCATGTATACTTCCATAAATGGAATCTCGAATGTTGTATGCGTTCAAATAGACCTAAACGGAAGGGAAGGAGAAAAGAAATACAACACACGAGAAAATTTGCATAGATCATTCTTGCGAGGATCAGGGTGTCCATTCCTGTATACGCTGATATGGTGACGCAGGGCTTGGATGATCCAATAATTGTCTATAATTTGTTTGTGAGATACGGCTTTTTGACGATGGTGGAGGCAAAGGACGGCATCTACGATCACATTCAGGGAAACAACAAAGTAATCCGGTTTGTGGCCGGGTGCCTTATGATCTGAAAACGGATGCCATAAGTGGTCTGGATAATGTCAGCTGTTAGGACCTTTTCGCTTGCGCCTGTATAGAGGATCTGCCCTTCATCCATCAGCCAAATCTGGTCCGCGAATAACCCGACAGTCGCTAAGTCATGATAGGCGACGACGATAATCTTATGGTCTTGGTGAGCTAACTCTTGGAGCAAGGTGATGAGATTCTTGGCGTGACCTGGATCGAGGTGGGCGGTGGGTTCATCCAGCAGCAGAATCGGGGGGTCTTGAACGAGTGCCATGCCCAGCAAGGCGCGTTGAGCTTGCCCTCCTGATAGTTGGCGATAGGACCGGTGCGCTAGCGGTTCTAATTGCAGGCGATCAAGAACCTGCTGAATTTTTTCCTCGGGGGCATGAGAGCCAAACATCCGCCCAAGCCCGCGTCGCTGGGCATAGCCCCCCAGCGACAATAATTCTTTAACCGTGAGATCGAACCCTAAGGGCATGACCTGTGGCACCATGGTGAGAAGGCGGGCCCGGCGGAAGGGTGACAACTGAGACAAAAAGACGTCCCCATAGCGAACG
The DNA here is from genome assembly GCA_021820675.1 of Bacillota bacterium. GTDB lineage: Bacteria > Bacillota > Sulfobacillia > Sulfobacillales > Sulfobacillaceae > Sulfobacillus. Next base: position 1,298 of record JAKADI010000383.1, read on the forward strand.
GAACCGGACACTGGCTTTAAATAGCTACCAATCAACCGCAATAAAGTTGACTTGCCGGCTCCATTGGGCCCGATGAGCGCGGTAATATGACCGGGCTTCAATGTTCCGGTCAAGGGGCCTAAAGAGGTATTCGTCTGTTTCCACTGATGCACAATCTTATCAATCATTAAGGTTGTCAAGAACTCGTCACCTTGGTTTTGATTAAGAGATAGATAAAATAGGGTCCCCCAATAATGGCACTAACCAGTCCCAGCGGCACCATGCCAATTCTGGGGACATGCTCGGCAATAACATCGGCGGCAACTAAGAAGACCGCCCCCATCACAAAGACGATCGGCAAGAGTGTGGTATGGTCGGAGCCATACAGACGGCGGACTACATGGGGAATGACCAAACCCACGAACCCGATGAGGCCGGCCAGATAGACGGCCAAAGCCGTCAACAGGCTGGTCAAAATGAGCAGAACGCTTTGACTTAACGGCACGTTGACACCGAGGTAATGGGCCTGCTCTTCGCCGAGGTAATACGCATTGAGCTCGGGGGCGCTGGGCAAGATTGCCAACGAGGTTGCCAGCATCAGGATCACGGGCCAAAACAAGTGATGCCAGCTGATGCCGTGAATTCCCCCAAGTTCCCAGGCAAAAATCTGGTTCATGCTTTCCCGGTGGGCAAGCATGACAAACGTGGTCAATGCGCCCAGAACGAGCGATAGGGCGTATCCCGTCAGAATTAAGGTGAGCATATGGACACGCCCTTCGCCCCGTGCCAGGAGATAAGCAAAAAAGACGGTGGCCAGAGCCCCGATAAACGCCCCAATCCCTAAAAATCCGGATGCCGGCCAGAACAGTGTGACGATGACGGCGCCAAAGCCTGCGCCGGATGAGGCTCCCACGATATAGGGATCAGCGAGCGGGTTTTTGAATAGGGCCTGCATCACGGCACCTGCCATGGATAAACCGCCTCCGACGACCGCGGCCGTGATAAGGCGCGGCAATCGGATGTCCCAGACGATAATGCCCGCTATGGAGGGTTTTTGGGGGGTTTCCAGGATTTGCTGGAGTTGGTGCCATGACAACGGCACGGGGCCGTAACTGATTCCCGCCAATAATGCCATGATGAGGAGGAGGACGGGGATGAACCCCTGTTTAATAATTTTTAAGGAGACCATGGGGCAGGACCACGTGGGGGTGAAGCAAGTGAATGAGTTCCGCCAGTCCCATCGCCAGGGCGGGAGAAGGCTGGTCTATGTATGAGGGTTGGGGCATGGCCAAAACTTGATTTCCCTTTACCGCCTTGACGTGCGAAAATCCGGGCAGTTTTTCGATGACCTTTTTGGTGGCATCTTCGGGATCATAAATGATGGTGCGCGGGTTCGCTTTCACGACCTGTTCAGCACTCAGTTGAAGATAGGCGGTATGACTGAAATGGCTGGCAATATTGGTGGCGTCGGCCATGGTAATAAGGCTATTCAAATAACTGCCGGGACCTGCAGAGTAGAGCTGCCCTAAATCCAGGAAGAGCGTCGGGGTATGGTGGGCCTGACGGCGGAGGGTGTGTTGGAGTGCCGTTAATTGGGCTTTTAAATGGGAAATTACTTGATTAGCCTGCCGAGTTCGTCCGGTGGCGCGACCGAAAATGCGAATATCATGATACACACCGTGAATAGTGGCCGGGCTTAGTATGATGACCGGGATATGAAAGTGCTGGAGTTGGGATAAGCCTTTGACCCCTGGAATGGCCACGACCAAATTGGGTTTGAGAGCGACAATGCGTTCGACGCTGACCGCGGGAAATGAGGCGCCAATATTGTGAAGTCCCTTCAACTCGCTGGACCACGGCGGCGGTGCATATTGGAATGTCATGGCATCGGTTCCCACAATATTTTTTTTCAGACCTAAATCTAAGGCAATTTCTGTGTTGCTGGGGGCAATCGTCACGATGCGGGTGGCGGGATGAGGTAAAACGACCTTGCGTCCGGTGTCGTCGACAATGGTTAGTGCGTGTGACGTAGACGGTGCCGATTGACTGGCAACAGACCCGCACCCCGACATGATCAAGGCCCCCAGGCCAATCCCCAACCCACGTAGGGTTTTTGCCGCAAAATTCAATACCCGTATCTCCTTTATTAGTTGTTAATAGCGAACACGAGAATACTCCGGGTCTCCGTTACAATGTGAGTGTATGCTGAAGCTCCCGTAATTACAAGAAAACCGGGGAGTACGGCTGATTGCACGAAATTGCAGAATATTGTCGAGGCAAATGGCGGCGGAGGTTGGCAATGGATAGTCTCCCGGGCTGAGGATGCGAGGGCAGAGCAT
>JAKADI010000384.1 GCA_021820675.1 Bacillota bacterium
CTGTGCATGCGCTGCCTCCAAGCCTTGGGAAACTTGGCTCGCGATGCTTAAGGCATTCTCTACGGCTAGCGGCGCTTCTCGGTCTAATTTACTCCGTAAGGTTTCTCCCGGCACTAATTCCATGATCATATAATGAATATCAGGATCCTCGCGCCCCACATCATAGACTTGCACGATATGTCGATTTACCAAAGACGCAGCTGCTCGTGCCTCCTGATCGAAACGGTGCACAACCTCATCATCTTCGGCCCACTGATGTTTAAGAATTTTCACAGCGACGAGCCGATTCAGCGTGATATCACGGGCCCGGTATACAAGGGACATGCCACCTTGTCCAATCCGTTCCAATACCTCGTATCGGCTTCCTAAAATCTTACCTACCATTGCTCTCACCTAGGTCTCGAACCACTTCCGCTAATACAACGGTCACATTGTCTGGACCGCCCCGTTGCAATGCGGCCTCTACCAGCTGGTCAATAAGGGCTTGACCATGATAACGTTCGGAATACCGGAGGATTTCATCGTCAAAAACCACGGATGTTAACCCATCGGAACATAATAACAAACGATCCTCACGAGACCATGGCATATCCGCCACATCGATTCGCACTCGGTCAAACGGGCCGAGTGCCCTTGTTAAAACATGGCGTTTCGGATGATCATGAGCCTCCTCCGTAGTAATTGTTCCGGCTCGCTCCATCTCTCCCGCTACCGAGTGATCCATGGTCAAACGGATAATTTGGTCATGCCGAATCCGGTATGCCCGCGAATCCCCGACATGGCTTAGTAACAAACGATCTGGAAATATCACCGCTGCGGTAAGCGTGGTTCCCATTCCTTCATATTGGGAGTCATCTTGCCCCAAGTCATAGATGCGCCGATTGGCCAAAGACACGGCCGAGACGAGCCGTGACACATCAACGACCCTTAGTCCAACGGCATCGTCGATCGCCGCTAAGGCCATACGACTGGCCTGGCTGCCGGCCGGTCCTCCTCCGATACCGTCGGCCACCGCCAATAAATATCCCCCGGACTCCACCGGACGCATAAGAAAGTCGTCTTGATTTTCACTTCGCACCAGGCCTTGGTCAGAGCGACCATATGTCTTCACGGTGATAATAACTCCTCCTCGCGACGCCTTAACTGGCCGCAAGCCGCTTCAATGTCTTGCCCCATTTCCTTTCGGATCGTACAGGAAACTCCATGTTCCTGCACGATCCTTTGGAATGCTTCTACACGTTTTTTCGACGATGGTTGAAAGGGGTGCTCGGGAACCGGGTTCCAGGGAATCAAATTGACGTGGCACGAATATCCAGATAAAAGGTCGGTTAGCTGCCTGGCATTCTCGTCGGAGTCGTTAACTCCTGCCAGTAACGCATACTCGAAACTTACCCGGCGGCCCGTTTTTTCAAAATAGTGTTTACACGCTTCTATCAACGGATCGATAGGATAGGCCTTGTCAATAGGCATGAGCTGTCTGCGGAGCTCATCGGTTGGAGCATGCAAAGATACCGCCAACGTGATAGGAATTTCCTCTTGGGCTAACCGATAGATAGCAGGAACCAATCCACTAGTGGAGACGGTAAAATGGCGATAACCCAAATGAAACCCTAGGGGATGATGAGCCACCTTAATGAATTGGACAACGTTATCGTAATTATCTAAAGGCTCTCCAATCCCCATCAAATCGACCCGACTTATAGCCCCGTTTTCATCGGGTATGAGATCATTTGCTAGGCGCACCTGGTCGAGAATTTCCCCAGCGGTAAGATTTCGCGTGCGTTTTAACAACCCGGAGGCACAAAAAGCACATCCCATGTTGCATCCTACTTGTGTCGATACACACACGCTATATCCATAGTCATGAGGAAGGACGACTGTTTCAATATGTTGTCCATCATGCAACCGTGCTAACACTTTAATAGTGCCGTCGCGGCCTCTGTGGACTGTAGCGGCTTCTAACCGCGGCAACGGGAGACTAGACGCCATGCTCTCACGAAGTTGTTTCGGCCACGAGCTAATCTCATGATAATCCTGAACACGGCGGCGCCATAAAGCCTCAAACAACTGTGTTCCCCGGTATCCTGGCAAACCCCGCTCTAGCATCCAGGAGATCATCTCTTCTTGGCTTAACGACATAATATCTTGCGAATCTTGCGATGCCCTTGCCATAACTTCACCTCATATTCTTAACCGCCCAATAAAAAATCCGTCCATACCCAGATCACCTGGAATCAGCATAAGATTACCGTTAACAGTAAAGTCCTCAAAGCCGGACGCCGGCAGATAGTCTCCAACATTTTCGAGAGTTATGGACGAATGCGCAGCTAAGACCTGATCAATCACAAAGACTGTCTCCTCCGGCTCTATTGAGCAAGTGCTATAGACAACAACTCCCCCCGGCTTCACCAGTCTAATGGCTGCTTCCAAAAGCTCGTGTTGCAAACTTTGATGTCGCCACAGGTCATCTTCTTGTTTTTTCCATCGGGCATCCGCGCGTCTTCGCAGAACACCCAGATTACTGCAGGGCGCATCCACCAATACCCGATCAAATTGACGGGCATGGGACCTGGCAAAATCACGCGCGTCCATTTCCGCTAAAATAACTTGATGAGCAAATCCTAACCGCTCGATATTCTCCTGCAGCAACTTTAGACGGGCCCCAGATAGATCAACGGCCGTGACCTCCGCATGCCCCTGGGTTCTCTCTAGAATGTGCCCAGTCTTTCCACCCAGTCCCGCCGTCAGATCGGCAATCTTCTCCTGGGGTCGCGGATCAAGAACCCACGTCACCAACATACTACTTTCATCCTGTACGGTAACTAATCCATTTTGAAAGGCAGGTAAATCTTCTAACCAAAAAGATCCCGACACGCGAATCGCTTCAGGTACAAAATACGACAATTCAGCCCGTATTCCCTCCCGTTGCAATGCGTCGACCACGGCCTCCCGGGAGGTTTTGACTACATTAACCCGTAAAGATAGCGGGGGAATCTCATTATTCGCCATCAGAATCCTCCGCGTTCGTTCTGTTCCAAAGCGTTTCTGCCATCGGTTAACCAACCAGTCCGGGTGGGAGAATTCGACGGCCAACGGTAAATTTTTCGGTTTTCGAGTGGTCGCTCGACGCAAGATCGCGTTAACCATACCCGTAGCTCGAGGTGAAACATGTTTGGTTTGTTCCACCGCTGCGTCAACAAGTGCGTATGTTGGCACGCGATCCAAGAACCCCATTTGGAACAAGGCCATACGCAAAATGTCGCGCACGAGCGGCTCCAATTCTCCGCGCAAAAAAGGGGCCAGCCAGGCATCCAGATAGCGCTGATTGCGCAAAACGCCATAGACAATTTGTGTCATAAGCGCACGATCCGCTGGTAACAATTGTCCGAGACGCGTTCTTTGCGCTAAGGCTTCCCCAGCCGCCTCTCCTCTACGGATGAGGGTCAGCACATTTAATGCCTCAATTCGCGCCGGACCCGGGCCTGTCATTCACACACCACCCTATCTACAACACGTAATCCTCTCTGAAAATCGCCGGGGCTCATTGCCTTGCGACCGGCGGGCTGAATTCGGTTAACTACCAGGACACCGTCACGGGTTCCAATATCCCAT
>JAKADI010000385.1 GCA_021820675.1 Bacillota bacterium
CTTCAATAAATACAAGCCACTAGACTGTCCTTATTCTCCACAGTTTGCTAGACTATGAAGAATAATAGTAAAGCGGGTGAATGTGTGCACTGGTATGAGAAAGGCGCAATCTTAGGACGGATGGCTCTGCATCGCCCCCAAGACATTCCTCCCCTTCTTCGAGACCGTGAAACCGCGCAGAAGCTGCGACATGACTTACCTGAACATGGTGAGATTCAAGCCGAATTTTCCCGGGTATCCTTGTCTGCGCCCAGTCGCACCGATTTAGAACAGTTTGAGGAAATCTGGGTCGGTCAAGCATACGGGCTGGACGAAGCGTTTGTTCCGCAAAGCGGATGGACGGTCGTGGATGTTGGTGCAAATATTGGCTGCTTTACCTTGTGGGCGGCTTTCTGTATGCGGCAGGGACAAATTTTGGCGTTTGAACCTATGCCCACGACGTTTGACTATCTACAACGTAATATTCAAGACAATGGTTCTCGGTTTTCTTCGGTTGTCATACAGGCGCAACCGTACGCCGTAGCCGATATCAGCGATACGCTCTCTATGCTCTTGGTAGCCGAGTCCACGGGATGGAACCGCTTAATCGCCGGAGACGATCTGGCAAAAGAAACGCGACCCATTATCCAAGTTTCCGCGAAAACTCTAGACGCGCTTATTCCTGAACTGCCTGTGGACTTGCTAAAAGTGGACGTGGAGGGCGCAGAATTGAAAGTTTTTTCAGGAGCGGTGTAAGCCCTGCAACACACGCGTCGCATCGTTATGGAATACCATAGTGCGAACTTGTTGCGTGACTGCCAGAGTCTTTTAGAAACAAGCGGCTTCCGTTTGGTATCGCGCACGCCAGGACTGAACCTTGGCATGGCCTACTTTAGCCGATAAATAGTGGTCGGAAATCTATCGGATTTTACCCCTTCGAATGCGCTCAACACATCAGAACAATGCGCCTGAGGCTCTGGCGATTGCCCTCATTTTTGATGACATCAGACAGAGGCAACGCCTCACACCAGGTAAAACGGCAGCGCTCAGGCATCCATCCCCCAAAGTGCGGACTCCAAAGATTCCCCTTCTTTTTTAGCCTGGTCCTATGCCAGGCTTTTTTGTGGGCACCCAGCCGAGTAGGAAGGCCCGGATTATCCCAAAAGAAGAGTGAGGAAGGTGCACTGTGCGATTGATGTGGGACACGGGGAAAGTGCATGCCCTTTTAAGTCTTTTCGGGACTTGTTTAGTTTCTCGGGAGATTCGCTCAAGCATTCAGGCTTTTGGTTGTCGAAATGCTACCCACGGTTTGGTGGTAGCCGTGCACCACAAGGAACCAGTCAGACCCGGAAAAAGTGTGGACGCACGTGCTACTACGAATCCGCACCGTGGGGTATGACCAATAGTCATCTCTCACAGGGTCAAGCCGTGGTGACATGGTCAGGGACTCTCCCGATCCAGAAGTGGCGGACCGGCCTTATCTTCTTTTGTGAGCGGGAACCACGGATACGCTGCGGGAACCCTTCCGGTAACTTCGATAGTCAACCAGCGCGACAAATTCCAGTGGATAGCATAATACAATCGAAATCGTTCGTGGCAGAGTGCTTCGCACATTTGCTCCTCACCAAGCACGAGGGCGGCTACGTCACTGCCACTGTGATGAGCGAGAAAGATTCGATGATTGCCATCAAGGATCACGAATTTTTCCTCTAACAAAGGATATTCCGCAACGACCACGGTACCTTGAGTGGGATCAGTTTGGTATACGTGTGGCAGATCAAGGTCGGCTGTCACAACCCCTGGTAATAGGTCATCGGCTGCAAAAAATTGGGGACCAACGTGGTCGCGTTGCGCGATAGCTCGGGCCGTCGCGATATCCCATACGAGTCTATAGTGGCCACCCCATGATAAGTCAATGACACGTTCATAGATCTCATCCCCGATAGGGGCGACTTCAGAGTAAGGAGTCGTGTCCAAAGCCTTCCGACTACGCACAGTAAATAAAGGCCAATCCATCAGTTTCTGACGACGGCTGGGTATCTGCGTTAGAAATTCGCCCGATTGAATGACACGCAAGGTGGGCTCCCAATTGCTGTCATCGACCATATCGTGCATTATTACTACTCATCCCCTTTCGAGGAGGTTGTTTCAATGTCCAGATTATCTGATTTGTGCCCACAGAACAACGCCTTCTCCGATTTTTACTGGTCAGCGGTGACGCAATCCATTCAGTGTTGGAGAGAATTTGAACAGCGTTACGCCATTGAGATCCTGATTCTTGGGTGCACTCGAATCGCACAGCATTCTGCAGGCGGTGCTCCACGAAAAGCCCAACAGCATAAGAATCCTCCCGGTTCTGGTGACTCCTGTTAGACTGAACGGTCTAAATCGGTTTATTTTCTGCTACCTAAGTAGGCCCTGGCGGCAAGCCGGGGATTTTTTATGGGGAGAGGGACGCTCGCGTTCGCTACCCCTATCATGAAAGGGGTGAATGCCATGAAGTATGCAATTGATGCTGAACACGGCTACACGAAGGCTCTCCAATACCGGAGGGCGTTTGTTATTTCCGACACCGTCTGGGTCTTTCTGGGATCCATTGGAGCTGCCCGGAAAGGTCTGACCCTGACCGTGGCGATCACGGCAATGTTTGCCGAACTGGGTTGGGTACCCGGCAATGTGACCCAAGGCGGAGACCGGATCCATCGGATCGGCCAACATGACGCGGTGACGATTCAGCACATTCTGGACGGGTCCCTGGATGCCCAAATGGCCCAAACCCTCATCACCAAACAAGAACTTCTGGATCAAGCTTTAGACTGGCAGCACACCCACAGAGAAACCTTGGATTACCTGACAGCGGACGATCGTGAGAAAACCAGAACGGAAGTGGTAGAAACGGCAGGGGTGTAGCCAAGATGCTGGCGAAATATCATAGGCAATTGCCGACCGCAATCCCTCAGATATGGAACCCGTTGGGAGAACGGGGAGCTCAAAGACCGCAGCCGGCCCAAAACCCAGAAGCCCCCGACGAACCCGGGGACCATTAACCGCCCATTGCCATAAAGCCTATCCCATAAGTTGGGGCGTTGTGTTCTCATGATGGCTCCCACGCATACACCGTGCTTTGCATGGCGAGGAGTCGTACAATGTGACCATCCATGAAGACCATTGGAGTGCGGGAATTTCGTGATCATGCGACTCGTTTCCTAGCAGGAACTGAACCCTTGGCGGTGAGCAATCGGGGTGTGGTCATTGGGTTTTACATCCCGGTGCCAAAAAACCGGGAACAGAGTCCGCTTTCAAGAAATCCTCACCGAAATGGGCATGTCGGAAGAGGAATTCGCGGCCCTCTTTCATGGGCGCCCGGCGAACAAATGATTATTGTGGCGTATGCGAGTGCCTGAGTGGCCGAATGGCTCCGTAAAAGAGGGCGGGAATTGTTGGTCCGCCCCGATTGACACGTCGTCATGGCCGAGGACCAATGGAATGAAACGACTCACGAATGGGAAAAGCGTCTGACTCTGCTCGTCCAACAGAAACGGTTAGCGACCGCTCAAGCTCACGATCTCACCGTTGCAATTGATCGTCTTGTAGAGGACCACGTCATCGATCGACATCCTGCCGCGCAATCTG
>JAKADI010000386.1 GCA_021820675.1 Bacillota bacterium
TGGTTGATGGATACGTTCCCAAGGTGACATGGCGGCCTATCATTCATTCTAAAGTACGATCTAAAGTGGCGGTGCCTGCTGCAATAACCGCGAAGATTGACCAGGTCTTACCTCAGGAAGTTATCGTCACGATACACTTTGATATATGGCGCCCTGGGAACAGTGAAGCCATAGCCTATACCTGGTCCGACCACGGACTTGTTGTGGTTATGGAGGGGAGTGCGGCGCAGCAGACTGTAGCCATTGTGCAGCAAGCTGCACAATGGCTAATGGACTCCAGGCATTCTCCGCATTCTCCGCGCGGTAAATGAGGCGAGTCTTGGGCGGGAATGACTTGTCATTTTCGGCTAACTCTTTTACAGTGAGCGTATGAAACGCCTTAAATACCATGCTGATGTTAACGAACGGTTGCTGGAAATCTTTCAAACAGGGATCCAACAGTGGTATCGGAAAGAAGGGCGGGACTTACCGTGGCGTCACACTACGAATCCCTATCACATTCTTATTTCGGAGATTTTACTTCATCAAACGACCGTCAAAACAGTGGAACCGGTTTACCGTCGGTTTCTGAACCGATTTCCAACGATTAGGGACTTGGCTGAGTCGTCCTTGGAAGATGTCAAGGCCATCACCGACCCCTTGGGATATAAAATTCGGGGCCAATGGCTCCACGAAATTGCTCAGACGATTCAACGGGATTTCAGGGGAGAATTTCCGCAAACCTTGGATGCTCTGTTAAGTCTTCCCGGCATCGGACGATATACGGCTGGGGCCATTTTGTCCTTTGCCTTTGGCCATGATGCCCCGATCCTAGATACCAATGTAAACCGGGTAATCGGGCGATATTTCCATATTGATTATAAAAATTCAAAGGCAGAAATCAAGCATCAGCTTTGGTCGATAGCCGACGCGATCGTACCCTCGGGACAGGCTCGGGAGTTCAACAATGCTTTGATGGATCTGGGAGCAGTCATTTGTCGAGCACGAAAGCCCCAGTGTCTTGTGTGCCCTGTAGCCGAAGGCTGTGCCATGTTGGCAGATCAGGTTGTCCGTGCAGCCGAAGAACGCGTGCAATATCGTCTGCGTGTTTCGACCGACAAACAAGAAGAGGATGTGCAGTGAGTACCGAGACGCTGTCTAGAGCAAAGGACTAACTAAAACGGTGGATTTGAACATAATGCCCGCGCATTCCCCTCTTAAGCGATAGCCAAGAGGGGGTCAAGCGGGTGGCGGCCTCTTGGCCGCCTTCCGGGGTTTTTCTTTTGTCCCTTGAGCCTCGACATAGCGTTTTACCGTCTCTAAGGAGGCTTCGCCGACACTGCCAACGTAATAGGCGCGGTGCCAGAAGTATGGTTTCCAATAGAATTTCGCCAACTGATCGGTAAATCGGTTGCGCATGCGGCGCGAACTCGCAGATTTCAGATTGTTGATCAAAATGGAGATATTTAGCGCTGGATGGATGCCCGCCAAAAGCTGGACATGATCCTCGATTGGAAAGAAAGCGTCCCTGGGCATCCCGCTGGGCTTTGGGGTGGTTGGTCACAATCTTCCGTCAAGCACGAGTGAAGGGTTGTGGAGGTAGCCAATACCTGTGCCAGGGAAGCCCCATAGCGCAGAACCGTGGATAAGTAGACCCCTGAACGCTTTTCGGCAATTCGGCCTATACTCTAACTCTTTATGGGCATTGACAATAAGGGATAATTATTGCTTGCCAACATAGGCGGCAAGGATTCTGCAAGAAAGTCGAGTTATATGATAGACATTATAATCTATAGGAACTATAATAATACCCAGTCTAACGTTACATGACTTAAATTCCTCATGGGGGAGGGGTGTCAGACGTGGGTAAATCCATTGAGGATATCAAAGCGGAAAGCCATCATCTCCGAGGACATGTCTATGAGGACATGTTTGAATCGGGAGATTCCAGGGTGAGTGAGGATAGTCGCCAGATCATGAAGTTTTTCGGAATGTATTTGCAAGAAGATCGGGATGAGCGCCACGCAAGAAAAGTGCAAGGATTGGATCCCAACTTTACCTTCATGGTGCGCATTGCACTTTTCGGGGGACGTTTAACAGCTCACCAATATCTTGCCATAGACGCGCTAGCTGATGAGATTGGGGCTGGTCACTTTCGTTTGACCTCGCGTCAAGCCATTCAGATACACGGTATTGCGAAGGACGGATTACCGCACCTCGTGTCGCGACTTCAAGCCATCGACACCACGACATTGGCTGGTTGTGGTGATGTGGAGCGAAACGTCATGTGCTGTCCTGCTCCTGATGCAGGCGGAATTCGCGATCAAGTGGCGGCTATCGCCGATCGTTTGGCCTGTCATCTAAAGCCCAAGACGGGAGCCTATCTAGAACTCTTTGTCAATGGCCAGAAAGTCCATGATATTCAAGAAGAAGAACCGCTCTATGGCGAGACTTATCTGCCGCGTAAGTTTAAGACTGGGTTCGCGATAGCAGGAGATAACTGCACCGATGTACTGAGTGACGATATTGGCGTTGTGGCCCATCCTGATAAGCATGGGAATATCGCTCGGTTTACCATTTTAGCAGGCGGTGGATTAGGTCATTCGCACGGGGTGTCCAAGACGCGGGCCATATTGGCCAAGCCCTTGGGAAGCATTCGGCCGGACCGACTTGTCGAAGTAGTGGAGGCTATTATCACCATTCAACGCGATCAGGGCAATCGGGAGGATCGCCGATTTGCCCGCATGAAATACTTGGTCGATAGCTGGGGCGTTGATTTGTTCCGAGCAGAAGTCGAACGCCGATCCGGTGTGATTTTTGAGCCGGCCGAGGCACTGAATTTTTCGGCTCCCACGGATCATTTGGGCTGGCATGCGGTGAATGAAGACCAAGGATATCTTGGGCTCTTTATTCCGGGTGGACGGGTTCAAAAACAAGGGCGCCTGGCACTGCAAGAGATTGTCAAGACTTTTAACCCGGATTTACGCGTGACCGCTCAGCAAAATCTCTTGTTATGGGGTCTTAGCGAATCCGCGAGCCGCGAGGTTAACGAGATTTGGCGAGGATATGGGCTGAAACCGGCAGAGACGATGCCTCCGACGTTGCGCGTTTCGATGGCTTGTGTGGCTTTACCGACCTGTGGATTGGCGTTGGCAGAAGCGGAACGGGTTTTTCCTGCGGTTCTGGAACAAGTCGATCGCATATGGACGAAACTGGGTCTTTCCGCTGAGCCTTTGGTGGTGCGGATGACCGGGTGTCCCAACAATTGTGTACGGTCTGAAATGGCAGAAATCGGTTTTGTCGGATCAGGACCCGGCAAATATCATATATACGTGGGCGGCGGTCCTCAGGGGACCAGGTTAGCCGCGAAATTCCGTGAGCGGGTGCCGTTGGCTGCATTGGTGCCCACGATTGAACCACTTCTAACTTGGTACGCTCAAGATCACCAAAGAGGCCAGTCGTTTGGAGACTGGGTTGCGCAGGTGGGTGTGGAGTCCCTACAGGAACGGTTACAGGAGGTTACTTCATGAATCCCATGGATTTGGCTCGTGAGGCGGCCCAGTCTCTGACGGGACAGTCGCCAGCGAGGATCTTGGCTTGGACTTTTGAAAAACTGGGCGATCAGGTGACGAT
>JAKADI010000387.1 GCA_021820675.1 Bacillota bacterium
CCTATGACCCGGCTCAGACGGATATTCTTCCTGGCACGGTGCGGCACGTGACACAGACGCCGGAGTTTGAGGTTCCGCGGATCGCCGTCTTGTTTATGATTGTGTTTTGGCTCGGGGTCATGGCGCGGTATCATCCCGTTTCGTGGCAACAATTACTGGTGGGGTCGGATCCGGAAGGGTATTATTGCCGTCAGGCTTTGGAGGATGTGCCTGCGCAATTTGTGCAGGCCATGCAAGAAGCGTTGCCCAACCCCTATGCTATCGCCAATTCCGCCGTTCCGTCTTCCGAGGCGGAGCATGTGAAACCCCAAGATCTCCAACGGGAGTATCGGTTGGCGGTCCAGATCGACGGCCCTGTGCCGGCGGGATGCGAAGAGAATCCAACTCGGTAATGTTAAAATGTTCAGGTAAGAAAGGAAGGAGAACCATCCGACATGAATGATCATACCTCCTTCGGTGAATCCAGGAAGAGCGAAAACAAGACCCACCCTTATGACTTTTTTATTAGCCACGCTTCCGAAGACAAAGAAACGGTAGCCAAACCCCTATATGAGGCGCTAATCCAGCAGGGATATCACGTCTGGTATGACGAATTTGCGTTGAAAGTTGGCGATGCGTTACGGAAACAGATTGACCGAGGACTGAGCGAATCGCGATGGGGAATCGTGATTTTGAGTCCCGATTTCTTTCGAAAAAATTGGCCGGAAGCCGAGCTCGGAGCTCTCTTTTCCCGGCAGATGCAGGAGTCTGGCAAGGTCGTCCTTCCGGTGTGGCATCACGTGGATCACAATATGGTTGCGCGCTATTCGCCCTTGCTCACGGATTTGACCGCGGTGTCGACGGCACGGGGCATTCCTGCTGTAGCACGGGAACTCATCCGAGCAATAGCACCTGGGGGCGTTTCTGATACGAACAACGAAACGTGTGATGTAGAGACCTTCAACGCGTCGGAATTGCTAACCCAGCAGAGTCTGACCGGTTATGTCCAGTGGCAATTCGCACTGAAGATGAGGTCGCTGAGTTCTTATGGTGTGGCTGAACTTTACGACCTTGTGCAAAGGTCTATCACTCGTGTGAATCTACAGCCAGGACGGGACGTGACGGTCCCTATTCCTGATGTGTTTTGGGACTGCAATCGCCAGCCCAGTTCCGGATCCCCGGCAATGGTTTACAAGTCAGGAGATTATTCGCCACAATACCGTAATGTGTTTAGCTATAAAATGGCGATGCTTAAGCCGGGGTGCCTAGTCTATTCGTGTATCGAACTGGGTGACCGTCAAGATTACGCCATCCACCTCGGTCCGTTGGTAACGGACATGTTGCACTTGTTCTTGCTGCTGGAGCGTATCCACGAAGCGGAGTTGCTGCAACCAGATTTCACAGTCACAGTGCAACCTGACAGCACTCCCGGGGCATTTCTTATTCTAGAGCAACAGTCCATTGCCCGTCCGCTAGGTGCGGAACGGTATCAGTTGCACGCCGAGTCATTTTCTCTGTCCTTCGATGGGTTTTCGCGTCAATTGTATGCTCGTTTCTTTCGGAAACTATTGGGATTATTTAGGCGGGACGAGACAGTGCCGAGACCATTCCATGAACCACCATTTCCCGAATTAGACGGCGACCGGCTAGATCAATGGTTGCGAGACAGTGGCTCCACCGCTCATTAGCACGATGTGGCAGGAAATGGACGGAGCCATAGTCATCCCGTGGGGAGAGATCTGGCGTGAGGCACTCGGGTAATAGAGATAGTTGGGTGGAAAAAAGTTTAGATCACCCGTATCATCATGACTTTTTTGCGATATACTAAGGAGGAGAAGAGCGACGGATGGTAGATTTCAGGATCACCCATATTTTCTCACGATGCTGAATGAATTGGACAAATCCATACAAGCGCAAATGTTGGCGGTGCAAACCCAGTTTGAGGCGGAATGGGAGCGGGTTCAAACACCTCATGATATTCGAAACGGTTTTTGTTTCAAGGAACTCCAGGGCAATGGTTCGTTCGACGCTTGTCATACGTACCAAATTCGAGGACGGCAGAAGTATCGACTGACGCTTTGTTTTGTGCCTCATGCACATGTTCCCACCCTCTGGTGGATGACCGTTTGGCATAAGCGCTCCGGTAACGATCGACCCGAAGTGAAGGATGCCCAGCGTCGATGCCAAACACTCTGTGACAACGGGAGGCAATCATGAGAAATAATCTTCCTCAAGAGATCATTCAAGACGACAACAGCCTCAAAGAATACCTCAAAGCAAACTGGGTTATCGGGATGATGCTGCAGCTCGAACAGGCGCGGAAAAGTGCCGGATTGAGTCAGGAAGGTCTCGCGCAAGTGTTGGGCCGTAAACAATCGGTTATCTCGCGTACCGAACGCGACTTGGAAGGCGCGATGTCTCTGAACCGTTATGCCGATTGGCTCTTTGCGTGTAACGCGATTCCGCACGATATCGAGATCACGAGCGTTGCCGAAGCCCGTCGGAATCTCATGGAACAAATGCATAAAGGGCAGGATCCTCCTGTCAAAGTGCCGGACTTATCGCACGGAGGGCAGTCTCTCGCGGATGCAAGACCCGTGTTGACGGCTTTGGACAGCGGAGAGGCAACCCATAATAGCCACGAACTCACACCGGACAAAAATCATCAACAACATCATCAAGGAGGTATTACGGCAGCCTAATGGATCATGTGACTATTATCACGGCGTCCGAGGCCTTTAATTATCCCCCGGACCATGTTCGATTGTCTTATCTGATCACCCAGAATGTACAACGTCGGATTCAGCAGGCCTTCCAATTCCAACAGGCAGCTATCACGCAACCTCCGGCGACATTCGGCCCGGTCGAACTTACAAACCCGCCGGGTCTCGTGTACGAATGGGGAGAATGGTCAGAGGATGGGCTGCTTATTCCTATTCGGGTGTTGCATATTGAGTCTCGTCGGGTGGTGTGGCAAATTGCCGGGGCCCACACTCACTTCATTGACGCGATTATGCGGCACTTGTTAGACACGTGCGCTACGTCGTTGACAGCGGAAGGTAAGAAAATTCTGGAACCATGGGCGGGAACGCAGTGGTTTTCGGAACTCTCTTTTACACTAGACATTGCCCCGGACACGTGGCACCGATCCTTTCCCCTGTTGCAGTTGATTGATGACGCGATATACACGGTTATTCCTCCCGAGAAGAAAACACTTCCCGCCGTGACAGTCTTTAATTACCGGCCTGATGACGTGTTTCCCGGGGAATATCGTCCCTGGCACGGCTCAAAATTTACCTTGACATTGCGAGCCGGGACTTCCATTGCGGATAATACGTATTATAGTGCAGCGCCGTTACAGACTGACGCACATATTGCCTTGGTGCAACGTATTGAAAAATATTTGCAGACGCAGGAATGATTTCGTGCGTTGCAGCGGAAGTAAGATGAGTTTGCTTACAAAGGAGATGACACGACCATGACCAACGATCAGAAGAAAGACGCAGCGGGTCAGGATAAGAAGATCAACGACCTGACAGAACAAATCGCCGCCAAGAACCGCCAGACCCAAAACACTAAACGGGAGCAGGCCAGATTGGCCCAAGAATTTCACGCGGCTTATCAGACACTTG
>JAKADI010000388.1 GCA_021820675.1 Bacillota bacterium
GACGGCCGTCCCTGTTAAACAGGTGGCCTTGATTCAATGAAAGCTCAAGCGCGTGCAAGAGGGAGAAACTGTGGTGGAAGAGGGGGCCAAGCGCTGGTTGAGACGGCTCTTGTATTGCCCCTAGTTCTGTTATTGCTCTTTGGTATTGTCTCATACGGGCTTTACATTAATGCCGTCGCAACTATCCAGCAAGCGGTTCGCGTGGGATCCCGGACTGCCGCTATCGGCGATACGCTGGGGTGCCCTGGTGATTCGGCTGCGACAGAGGTGGCCCAAGGTCATCATGCCACGGTTTATGGAGCGGTGGATGATCAGATCAATCATGATAAACCGTGGCTGAATACGAGAAGTGGGAGCCAAGCCCGTCCGGTGATTAGCTATGCGGCGATTCTTGGGACGTCCACGAACCCCCAACAGAATTACGTGATTATTACCGTTGCTTATCGCTATCACCCCCTCATAGCGATTCCTGCTCTGATGCCCAATCCCATTGAAATCGCGCAAACCTATCAAATGATGGTCCAAACGCCGCAGCCTTCCAATGGGACGACCTCAACCATGCCGACCGGCTCCCCCTATGATGAAACCGCACAATGGACCCAGCCGATGCCTCCCACCACGCATGTCACCTATCTCACCCAGCCTGGGGGATGTTGATCCCAAGCCTGAGCAAGCGGTCTGTGCCAGGTTTCACGTATGGACTATGAATACTCCCGGTATCCTGTGAACGGTGAAGATTCCCATTGGCACGATCTGGCGAGATGGGATCAGATTAAGTCCCGCGACAAACGTTAAGGTGGGCAATCGCCTGGGATTATGACAGCTATCCGCGGGATTTTGAGCAAGCCGACAGATATCACCGAATAGAGAGCACCTTGCGCACAGATTGTGGCGCGTAAGCGCGATTCGCCGCGAATGACGATCGGTGGCAATGAGATACGATTGACGCTGCAGTCTTGGGGAAATCAGCGATGCTTATCCTCATTACGGAGGATGCCGTTCGACGGGGGAATCGTTGATTTCCTGCCAATCCCATGCCAGACGGAGGTATTGGGCGGTAGTCGTGGTTAAGGATATCCCCAATAGCTTTTGAATACGGACGAGTCGATTTCTTAAGGTATTGCGATGAATGGGCAATCGCTTAAGAATTGACGGGGTATGCCCTCCCTCCTGCAGCCAAATCAGAAGAGTTTGGCGAAGATCGGGATTTTTGACTTTGTTCCAGGTTGTGTCCACGAGACGCTCCATGCTATCAACAGGAAGTCTGGCGATGATATCAGGATAGATGAGAGTATTGGCGGCAATCAATGAACCGGGAGTGGCATGAATTAAGAGCCGCCGCAGGTGTTCGTAGGTTGAGGCGAAACGTGAAACAGCTACAGGTTGAGAGATGATTGCTCTCAGTTCGGGAAATTGCCCGCCAATGGTTTGGAACTGTGTGTGAATCTGCCTTATTACGGCGTGAGAGTCGATGACCACCACCCAGGTGTTATGCATCGGCACGTAGGTGATAAAGCCATGAAGAGGATCGAATGCATGCCACAAAATGTCCTGGATGTGAGATATCAGCGAATCGGGAGGTTTGCGGCCTGGGGATATGACAATCAAAAAAAAGGCATGGTCCAAGTCAAACGGCCAGGGGCCAACATCCTCCCAAGTAATATCGGCCATCTCCAGTGAACTTCTTAAAAATTGGCCGATAAACCTTGAACGTGCATCGCGTGTTCTTTGACGGCGCATTTGCTCGCGAAGAAGAAATAAGCTGGTAACGGTTGCCATGTGCCGTCCTAATTGATCGACAAATTGATCAGAGTATGGCGATGGCCTGTTGTCTATTTGGACGGATAACTTCATCTCGCCCAAATCGTCTTGGGGAATGACAAAACTCGGACCGCTAGTTTGTTTATGACGGGGCGTTATTTGAACCCTGGCATGGGTGATGGCACTAAATTTGGCCATTAGTTCATCTAAAGAACGTGCTGTCAAAGCCGTGTGGGTTAACTGGGTTTGCCACTGAGTTAAATGGGCCCAATCTTTCACATGATCATTGACAAGACGTTGATGAATGGCAGAGGTAATGGTCACAAAAGGCACATCCCAAGGAATTTCGATAATGGGAATGGCATAGTCTTCTGCCTGGGCTATCATGGACTCAGGTATCGCGTCCAAGTAACGCCCACGAGCAATGATCACACACGCCGCATGGTAGGCATTTAGTTGATAAAACCATTTTTGCTGGATGCTTTCGTCGCGTAAGGGATGCCCGGTCGTCAAGATGGCGAGGCCGGGGCGAATCCATGCTTCGATGTCGGGTTCTTCGACAACGTGAGCAAATTGCACCAGACGGCTGAGACCCCGAAAGCCCCCGACAACGGTGGCTTGCTGAAGGGCATCAAACTGAAGACACTGTTCTACAGTAAGCGTGGAATTCTCCTCCCAGTGCAATGTGCATAACAAATTATTTTCAGATTAGGCAAATATGTCAAGGAGTTTCTTGGGAATATGCTGAATATTTGTGTTATCAGTAGGGAGTAATTCACCAAACGGAGGTTGATAGAAATGATTTCCCGGTGGGGTCCTTATACCGATATGCGGAGTCTTCGCAATGCGGAGCCGATTGTCATTGATCATGCTCAGGGGATTTATGTGTGGGATGAAACCGGAAAAAAATACCTTGATGCGCATGCGGGATTGTGGTTGGCCAACGTGGGCTACGGAAGGCAAGAGATCCATGAAGCCATTCGCACTCAAGCGGAGAGGTTGAGTTGGTTTTCGTCTTTTGGGGGATTTGCCAATCGGCCCTCGTTGGACTTGGCCGAACGGCTGCACCGGTTATTCGCCCCGGATGACATGGCCACCGTATTTTTCAGCAATGACGGTTCAGAAGCGGTGGAAACTGCTCTGAAATTAAGCCGGGAATACTGGAAACTCATGGGGAGACCGGGGAAGACGAAGCTTATTGGACGACACTATGCTTATCACGGCGTCACCATGGGCGCATTGTCCGTCGCGGGAATCACTGCCAATCGCCGGTTGTTTGAACCGCTTTTGGCCGATGTGCGCCACGCCCCATCCCCTTACCAGAATCATTGTTCTTTTCATGATGGGGAGACTCCTTGCACGATGGCTTGTGCCAGGGAACTAGAACGAATCATCCGGTTCGAAGACCCGGCGACTGTGGCGGCTTTTATTGCCGAGCCCGTACAAGCTGCGGGCGGGGTGGTTTTCCCCCCAGCCGATTATTTAGCGCAAGTTCGGGCGATTTGTCAACGATATGATGTGTTGTTCATTGCGGACGAAGTCGTGACGGGGTTTGGACGATTAGGGGAATGGAGCGGTTCCAGACACTATCATATCCAGCCGGACATGATGACGTTTGCAAAAGGGATTACCTCAGGGTACTTGCCGCTAGGCGCTACGGCGGTCTCTCCTAGGATCTTCGAGGCTTTTGTGCAAAATTCTCACGAACCTGGCCCTGAATTTCGGCACGGCAACACCTATAGTGGCCATCCGCTGGCCTGTGCGGCAGCTTTGGCCAATATTGACATTCTTGAAAAGGAGGATCTGTTATCGAATGCGGCCAAGCAAGGGCGTCACCTGCAAGAACAA
>JAKADI010000389.1 GCA_021820675.1 Bacillota bacterium
ACATGCTCGCCGGGCTTCACATGCCACTTGATAATTTCCGCTTCATGAATACCTTCTCCAATGTCCGGAAGTTTCCATTCATAGATGGCCATTGCCAATTCCCCCCTAATACCGGATGGTTTGATGGATAGATTCAAGAACACGGTCCACATCAGGGAGCCACAAGTCTTCAACGGATGGTACCGGATATGGGGTATCGTACCCCGTTACGCGAAGAACGGGGGCCTCCAGTGACAGAAACGCGCGTTCTTGAATTTGAGCGGCTAATTCACCGCCCAGTCCGCCCGTGCGTACGGCTTCGTGGACGATGACCGCTCGGCCGGTTTTTTGGATGCTGGAAATTATCGTGTCCTCATCCAACGGACTTAGGGTGCGCAGATCGATGACTTCGACTGAAATATGCTCTATCTGTGCCTTTTTGGCTGCAGCCTCCGCGGTAGCTACCATCTTTCCCCAAGCGATCACGGTGATATCTTCCCCACGCCGTTTGACCGACGCGGTACCTAGGGGTACTTCATACCAATCCTCCGGAACTTCCTCATGGGAAGCCCGATACAGTGAAATGGGTTCCATCAACAAGACGGGGTCGGGGTCGTTTATTGCACCGAGCAATAGCCCTTTGGCATCGTAAGGTGTGCTTGGCGTCACGACTTTAATGCCAGGAGTATGTACGAAGAGTGCTTCAAGACTGTCTGAATGAATTTCCGGAGTACGGATGCCACCGCCATAAGGAGCGCGGATCACAATAGGAACGTGATAACGGCTTTGGGAGCGAAAACGGAGACGAGCGGCTTGGGTGCAAATTTGGTCCATTGTTTCGTAGATAAAGCCGAGAAACTGAATTTCTGCGATTGGCCTCATCCCCCCGATGGCAAGACCGACGGAACTGCCGACGATGGCGGATTCCGCAAGCGGGGTATCCACAACCCGTTCTGGACCGAATCGATCGTATAAGCCTTCGGTGGCTCGAAATACCCCGCCATTTCGCCCAACATCCTCACCAAGCACGATTACGCGGGAATCTTTCTCCATAGCTAATCCTAGGGCTTGATTCAATGCCTGAATCATCGTCAGTTTAGCCATGTATGTCGCCTCCGTCGCTGAGATGTTGAGCGAACTCTTGGCGCTGGCGTACGAGTTGCGGGGTTAATTCTGCATACACGTGGTCAAAAATGGTCTCTGGGGGATTTTTGGGATAGGCTTCGGCTGTCTCGACCGCTTTGTCGACCACAATCTTAGCGTCTTGATCCATGGCCTCAAAATCCGATGGCGATAAGATGTGTTCATTTTCTAAATAACGCCTGAGCCGAGCTACGGGCTCTCCGCGGCGAAATGGGGTGTCGTCATCTCCAATCCGGTAACGGGTCGGATCGTCTGCGGTCGTGTGCGCACCGAGACGGTAGGTTACGGCCTCAACTAGAGCCGGACCAGATCCTTCGCGTACGCGTTTTTGCAGATCCATAAAAGTTTGATAGACGGCTGCGATGTCGTTACCGTCGACGCGAATCCCTTCAACGTTATAAGCGAGTGCCCGCTGTGCAATGGTCGGGGTGTTCATTTGTCGGTGCACGGGAACACTGATGGCCCACTGATTATTCTGGGCTACAAAGATGACTGGAACCTTCATGACCGAGGCCAAATTAAGGGCTTCATGAAAATCTCCTTGTGAGGTGGCGCCATCCCCGAAGAAGGTTACGGCGATACGGTCTTGTCGCTGCAGCTTGGCAGACCATGCCAACCCTACTGCGTGGAGAATTTGGGCGGCTATGACAACTTGTGCGGGAAGCGATGGAATTTCGTCGGGAATGTGGCCCGCTTCCGGATGTCCCATGCTGCCTAAAAGCGGGTAATGCAGGGGTGTGCCCAAATAGGCGAGAACCGGCCAATCTCGGTAGCTTGGACAAATCCAGTCCGTCGGACGTAACGTCGCGGCCACTCCAATTTGTGCGGCTTCTTGTCCGCTAAAAGGGGCATAGGTACCGATACGACCTTGACGCTGCAAATTCCAGGCCCGCTGATCTAAGGTTCGCAGTGTTACCAGCCAGCGATAGAATTCCTTGAGTTGATGATTGGTGATGCCCGATCTCTCTCCTACTAGCTGTCCATCTTGATCAATCACGCGGTAAACGGGAAATTCCGTTTCCGGATTCACATTGAACACCTCCCAACGCTCATTCAAGGCTTTGTCTTGCCAAGCTCCCTTGTGGTGTGGTGCTACTGTCATGATTCATGTGGAGAAGCGGTTGGCAAGCACATGTTTCCTCTTAATATTCTGGGTTGTCAAGGGGTTTGAGGTAACCCAGTGACACAGCCAATTCACAGACCTTTCACTAAACTTGCTTCTGAAAGAACTCTCACCCATCCTGCCGTTTATGACCTTGGGGCTGAGTCTGAGTTTGTCCGGTCATACTGTTCTTCATTCCGATTGTCCCACAATTGCCCGGGCTCTTCCTTTGGAATGGGAATAACCACAGCATTCAAGGCAAATATAACAGTCCGGCCTTAAGCCAGACGATGCTTTGAACGTGACCAGGTACCACGGCCGGTTGTTAAGTCAAAAATCTGCGGCTCGTCGTATGGGACCTTTAAGGATACAGTTAGGACTGCGCTGACTTTGCGTCCCTTTCTATACGACTGGTGTATCCAAGAGGCATTAAAGTATCCACCTTATCAAATTATACCATTCCGGATTTGGCGCCACGGAATATCTTGGCTTCTCATAATAAATATCGTCATAAACCCCGGAGTATGATAAATGTGAAGAAATGACAAAGAGACAACAGCGACGGGATCCGCAATAAGGCATATGCGCCAAGGGACCGTGCGGTTTTTTGAGGGATGATGATTAAATGTCCGACCGGTGGACAAGAGGATTTTCTGACCATCTGAGCGATTGTTGTCAAAAAAATCACAGGTAATGACCACAAGATGCCTACGAATGACCAAGAAGTTGTAGCATGAAAAGAGGCTCGTCGATTGGCAACGAAAGGAATGATGGATATGCAATTCGTACGTATTCCGCGTATGACGCGATTGCTAGACCCACGCGAAGGGTATGCCGAAAAAACCATTGACAGCGAAATTCGAATCGATCCGTTGACCGGATTTAGTGGCCGTATTGCGCACTTTAGCACGGGGCCTCGGCGCAAGGTCGATTTAGAGGCATTAGAGCGAGCGTCTTTGGTGCATGGGTGTCCTTTTTGCCCGGATTTGCTCACCCAAGTTACACCGAAGTTTCCGCCGGACATTGAGCCCATGGGGCGATTTTATCGCGGCGAAGCTACGGTATTTCCGAATCTTTCGCCGTATGATGCCCATAGCGCGGTGGCTGTCGTCTCACGGGCACACTTGGTTTCCAGTTCCGCATTCACGGCTCAGCAATGGGAGGATGCATTAGCTGTGTCTATAGATTACTTTCGAGCTGTGCATCATGCCGAGCAACACATCGGCTATGGCCTTATTGGTGCAAATTACATGCCGATGGCAGGGGCCAGTCTTCTTCATCCACATATGCAAATTTACGCAACCGAACGTCCGGGGAATTGGTTACAAGGCCAGATTACCGCTTCTGAAAACTATTACCAATCCTACAGGCGCATTTATTGG
>JAKADI010000390.1 GCA_021820675.1 Bacillota bacterium
ATCGTGGGCTTCCTGAGTGTACCGACGTTGTTCATGATTGTGTTCTGTTCTTGGGAGCGGCAGTATTGTGGGCCTTGTGGACCTCCTTAACCAATCTATCCTTGACCGGGCCACATGCCCTTCATGTGAACTTCGTCGGTCTTGAGAACTTTTCCAGAGCTCTGACATCTTCACAATTCTGGAACAGTGTCAAGGAGTCGATTGTTTATTTAGTCGGGTCCGGAATCGTGGGTCAGGTCGGATTAGGACTGTTCTTGGCGATGTTTTTGCGACGCATCCCCACGATTTTTAGAAATATTTTACTAACTTTAATTGTGCTGTCATGGGTTATTCCAGAAATTGTGACGGCCTTTATTTGGTCGGCGTACCTGCAAAGTCCCTCAGGGCTGTTTAATCAAGTCGTTCATGTATTCAAAATTCCCCCTCACCCGTGGCTCTTTCAACACGCAATGGCATTTTTGATATTGGCGAACATATGGCGCGGAACCGCGTTTGCCACATTGGTTCTCAGCGCAGCTATCGAAGCAGTCCCCAAAGAACTCATCGAGGCATCCTATTTGGATGGTTGCAACCGGTGGACACTGTTTTCCAAGGTCCTCATTCCTCTGATCCGAAACTCATTAGTCACCACGCTCGTGCTGGTGACGTTATGGACCTTGTCGGACTTTACCCTAATTTACGTACTCACCGCTGGCGGCCCGAGCTTCTCCACCGATGTTCTGACCGTGTTTACATACCAAAAATCCTTTTCGTTTTACGAGCTGGGATACGGTAGTGCTCTCTCCGTAATCCTCCTGCTCATATCGTCGGGACTTTCACTGACTTATATCAAAGTAGTTGGACGCGAGTACTAAACCGAAAAGAGGTGAACCTGATGGCAAAGCTGTCAGTATCCTATGCCTTCGATGTTCTCATTCGGGCCGTAATATATCTCATTATTCTCTTGTTCTTCGGTCTGCCTTTAATGTGGTTGTTTACCAGCGCTTTAAGTAAAACCGCTGGCATCGCATGGCAGGTCCCCAAGCAATTAACGCTTGCGAATTTCATCAATGTTCTCAATCAACACGGGATTGTTCGTTCTTTTGGCAATTCCTTGTATATTGCTATAGCCAGTTCGCTTCTTGCCGTGATTTTCGCATCAGTAGCGAGTTATCCACTATCTCGATTCAAGTTTCGAGGGCGCACCTTCTATTTAATGATCGTTCTTTTTGTGACAGGACTCCCAATAACCGCATTAATGGTACCGTTATTTGAGATGTTTTCTAAGTTAGGATGGTTAAACTCCCGTTTTTACGTCATGCTCGTCATGGCGGCTTTGGCCACACCCATGAGTATTTGGTTATTAAAATCGTTTATTGATGGAGTTGATGCGTCATTAGAAGAAGCTTCCTGGGTAGATGGAGCCACCCGTTTAAGAGGTTATGTCCAGATCGTGCTGCCGTTAGCCCGTCCTGGCATGGTCGTCGCCTTTATTCTCAACTTTCTTATGGGATGGGCAAATTTCTACGTTCCGTTTGTTCTTCTCAGTTCCAATTCCAAATTTCCCGTAGTGGTCAGTATCTATAACTTTTTTGGCAATTACGGGAGCATTCAATACGGCCAATTGGCCGCGTTTTCAATTCTTTATGCATTACCCGTTGTCGTGTTGTACTTATTGAGGGGCGGACGACTTGGAAAATCAATGAATATTGGTGGAGTCAAAGGATAGGAGGAGCATCATGGCATACAAAAATCGCGATCTTTTTTCATTCTGGATTGCCGCGTTAAATACGTGGAGTGTTGTCAATAAAAAGCCTATCGGCCGTTGGGATCAGGTGATATATCAGATGCCAGATGGATCAGGCGCAAAATCCCCCCACATTGACCCATACTGGGCGCACCTTGACGCGGAACAGCTGACTTTACGAACCACCATGGAGGTGCCCTTTTCCCACGCGCATTTGGTATTAGATGTCGATGGCGAAACCTTGGTACGCATGAACCGTGAACCCATCTTTGCCTTAAATGCGTTTCACCGGACATTTCAAGTCCCAAGACCCGCGGGCGAAAAATTGACACTAACACTGGAGATCGGCCGATTCGGGCTGATGGGCCAACGCTTTGACAATCCCCAAATCCGGGAATTAGCCTGGTATGCAATTGATGATGACATCTATCATACCTATCTCGACCTCAAGATCCTCACTGAATATCTTTATGACCCTTCCACGTCTAACACAATCCAGTCATGGCTAAGCCGCGAACTGGAAGCAGCCATTTTGCCGATCTATTCCCTACCTCCCGATCACGCCGCATGGCAACATTGGTTGTCTCTTCATCCCCATTCGGCAGATGAAGAAGGCTTGCGGAGATATCTCTTGGAGCACGATGTGGATGGTCTTCGCGACGTGCCAAGGGATATTCTTCAAGATCGGATAAAAGAGACGCAAAAACGCCTGCAAGGTCTATGGACACGTCTTAATCAGGATTTTTCCCATGTAGGCGGGCAAATCACGGCCGTGGGCCACGCCCATATTGATCTCGCGTGGTTGTGGCCTATCCGGGAAACTCAAAAAAAGGTCATTCGCACCGTGGCCACCCAAACTCACTTGCTGGATCAGTATCCGGAATTCACGTTCGATATGTCCAGCCCATCCATGTGGAAAATGATTGAGGAAGAAGAACCAGGACTGTTTGCGCGGATGAAACGCTATGCTTTGGCGCAACGCATCCAACCTTTAGGTGCCTTTTGGGTGGAATCCGATGGGCAACTACCTGACGCATCATCGGTGATTCGCCAGATGGTCTATGCTTTAAGGTACTTCACTGAACACGTGGGTATCAGGCCACAGACGGCCTTTTTGCCTGATACTTTTGGCTTCTCGGAAGGATTGCCTACGCTCTTAGCTCAAGCAGGTATTCGACTATTTTGCACGACCAAGTTGAATTGGAATGACACAACCGCCTTCCCTTATAAGGATTTTTGGTGGGTGGGCCCTGATGGCAGCCGAATTCAGGCCCACATTTTTGGTGGAGCGGAACGCGGCTACAATGGAACCGCATCAATTCATGATGTTATTAGCACTTGGCAAGCGCATCAGAATCCCTTTAGTCCATCGTCAGAAGTGCTCTACACTTATGGGCATGGTGATGGCGGCGGAGGTCCTGAGCAAGACATGTTAGAGCGGTTCCGTCGCTATGACCAACTTCCAGGGCTTCCCCGTATGACACGCGGCCACGTCGCGGACCTTATGGTAGCGGAGGAGACGCCTCTGCCCGTGTATCGCGGTGAGCTCTATCTGGAATACCACCGAGGGACGTTCACGGCCCAAACGCAGGTCAAACATGGAATGCGCCAGGTCCAAGAGCAATTACGGGCAGCCGAACTGTTAAGCATTTGGTCTGGTCATCAACATGATTTTCATACAGCTTGGGAGCGATTGTTAAACAACCAATTTCACGATATTTTACCCGGCTCTAGTATTCGGCAGGTTTATGCAGACTTTGAACGGGACCTGGCAGCGATTCAGCATGAAATCGACGAGGCAACCGACGGTTTTATCCCGCAATTGCTTAAAACAACCACAAGCGACCATAACGCGTTGGTTATCAT
>JAKADI010000391.1 GCA_021820675.1 Bacillota bacterium
ACCAAACAGCTGCCAGGGGGGTAAAGGGATGTGGACGGTTGTGTATATTGCTCCGACAAAAACTATTGCAGAGCGCATTCAAGGCATCTTGCAAAATGAAGGGGTTTTAGTCCACCTGAAGACGGTTGAGATCGATGACAACGACCGCGGCAGTATTGAAATACAGGTTCCTGAAGGCGAAGCAGAAGAAGCAACGGAAATCATTGCAGAACATCTTGGTCGATTACGATAGCCCTAGGAGATTACAGTAAAGGAGTTTCTATGTGAGACGCACAAAAATTACCGCAACAATTGGTCCGTCTTGTGACGACCCGATAATCATGGCCAAGATGATGTGTGCGGGTATGGATGTGGCTCGGTTAAATTTGTCCCATGGGGACCGCGAGACCCATCGCCAGCGTATTCGGTTGCTGCGAAAAACTTCACAAGAAGTGGGTATCGAAATTGGGATTATGTTGGACACGTGTGGCCCCGAGGTGCGCTTGACCCAGCTCGACCAACCACGAGAACTCAAGCCTGGCGATTATTTGGTTTTGACAAGGGATGATGTGCCAGGACCAGATCGGGTTGGCGTCAGTTGGGATGGTATTTTTTCGATGATTGCTCCAGGTCATCAATTATGGGTCGATGATGGGAACCTGGTCATGCGATGTATCGAGCAACGATCAAATGCCCTCAAATTGGAAGTGGTTGTAGGAGGAATTCTGAAAAATCGAAAAAAAATTAGTTCTCCGGATTCCACATGGCCGTTGGATATTCTGACGGATCGGGACCGCGACATTCTCCTGATGGGCATTGAAGAAGAAATGGACTTCGTGGCCGCGTCATTTGTTCGATCGGCTGAAGACGTCGTGGCAATTCGCAAATTTTTTGAAGTCAATCGTTTTGATCCTCTGATTATCAGTAAAATTGAGAATCGTGCGGGGGTAGAAAATCTAGCGGAAATTTTGGCCGTGTCGAATGGAGTTATGGTGGCTCGCGGCGATTTAGGGGTTGAATTGCCGCCGGAGCAGGTTCCATGGCTGCAAAAAGATATTATCCTCCAGGCCAATGAATTGGGAATTCCGGTCGTGACGGCAACCCAAATGTTAGAGTCCATGACGCATAATCCTCGCCCCACTCGCGCAGAAGTATCCGATGTTGCCCATGCGATCTGGGATGGATCCGACAGCGTGATGTTGTCCGCCGAAACGGCATCCGGCCAATACCCAGTCGAGGCAGTGCAAATGATGGCCAAAATTGCCGGAGATGCGGATGCGCGGCGCGAGTATGTCATACCCAGAGCGAGAGCTACTTCGCGCGTAGCTGACGCTGTGAGTCGGGCTGCTGCGGAAGTGGCAGACAGTTTAGATGCACGAGCAATTTTAACGTCTACGGCGACCGGCTACACGGCACGCATGGTTAGTCGATCCCGTCCTAGCGTTCCCATTGTGGCGATCTCACCTAGCCAGACCGTGGTCAGACGCTTAAAATTGACGTGGGGCGTGTTCCCCCTTTCCTCTGACGATGCCGAACATTCCGACGATATGGTGGCAAAAGCTATTGAAGCGGCGGCCGACTGTGGTTACGTATCGGACGGCGATCTCGTGGTATTGATTG
Source organism: Bacillota bacterium (assembly GCA_021820675.1). Classification (GTDB taxonomy): domain Bacteria; phylum Bacillota; class Sulfobacillia; order Sulfobacillales; family Sulfobacillaceae; genus Sulfobacillus. The sequence continues at coordinate 1,600 of JAKADI010000391.1, forward strand.
CTGGGGTACCATCGGGCATCCCGGGGACGACAAATTTCTTGCGGGTAGAAACTGTGTCTAATCCAGTGCTGGTGGGGACGGGATTAGGTTACGGGGAACCAGTCACTGCAGTGGTGCGGTTTCAGCCAAGTCGCTATGAGCCGTTACAGGAAGAACCATACATTGCTGTGGCCATTGACTTTGACAGTGAAACTGCAGACTTTTTCAGGCACGCTAAAGCGGTCGTTGCCGAACGAAGTGGAAGGACGTCAGATATTGCTGTTGCAGCCATAACTATGGGAATTCCGGCTATCGTGGGAGTAGAGGGCGCACGGACCCGATTACATAACGGACAAATCGTCACAATCGATCCTATTCGTGGTGTAATTTATAAGGGGCGGGCAAAGATTTGATCTGCAGGTGAATCAGACACGCCGTTCCTTCCAGCGAGGAGACAGCTGACCGTTCATCCGGCGATGCGTGAGCGTCTCTACAAGGAGGGTGCGGCGCTCCTCTCCGCCCTCAAGGACGGAGTTCCTGCGGTATGAATTAGCGATGGCGGTAAAGCCATAAGTTGACAATGACTCACCATGGAATTCCTCCTCAGTTTCAAGCCTTGGAAGGTGTGCGAACACGGATGCACCATCCTAAGCGGCCAATCGACGTGAAACAAGCGAATCGGCGGCTCCAGACAGGGGTTATTGTAAAGGCCATCTCGGCACGCCGGAAAAGAGATTGACTTACTGAGGGGCGTATCACCGTCTCATCCTGCGGATGATCAGACGGGACAAAACATGGTACAAGGTATATCCGACCACTGGCCAGCTTTAGTTCAGCGTATCGATGGATATGCTGGAACCGGATTTAAGAAAGGAGGAGCGGGAATGGGCAGACTATACCAACTGCCCTATCGTCCCCGGCATAAAGCCAGGTTTCCCGCGTAACTGCATGAAGGTTTACTTAAACGGGCAATGGGTTGAGGAACAAGACGCCCGGATTAGCTTCGACGACCGTGGATTCTTGTTTGGAGATGGGGTTTACGAAGTTGTCCACATCTATTCTCATCGCTTTTTTGAATGGAATAGACATATGGTGCGCCTCAGGAGGTCGCTTAAGGCTATTGATCTACCTGGGATCGACCTGGAGGCTATTGGCCGTGCCGGCGAGCAGTTGCTAGAAAGTTTTGACGGGCAAGAAGGAGCCCTTTACCTTGAAATTACCCGTGGGGCCCACCCCCGTTCCCATCCTTTTCCCTCAGCCGATGTTTTACCAACTATATTAATGTGGATTCGGCCGATCGCACCCCTTGACCCTCAGTGGATTGAAAAGGGCGTTAGTGTCATCACGGTGGCGGATGATCGATGGGCAAAGGTCTGGATTAAGACCATCTGTTTGCTGCCAAATGTGCTGGCAAAAGAAAAAGCGCATAAAATGGGAATGTTTGATGCAATATTTGTCCGCGACGGTATGGTTACCGAGTCGACAAGTGCCAATGTCTTTATTATTTATCAGGGCAGGCTTCAGACCGCGCCCGTGAGCAATTATATCTTACCAGGTATTACCCGGGAAGTTATCCTGGAGATTGCACATGAGAACGGAATTCCTGTTGTACTTGAGCCATTCTCCGTCGATGACATGTTGAATGCCAGCGAAGTGTTCTTAACCGGGACGACAACGGAAGTATTGCCCGTAACTCAAGTTAATGGCCAAGTCATAGGCCAAGAGGCGGGAGCTGTCTCGCGCCTCTTGCTTCGCGAACTCAAGAAGCGCGCTAACACGGTATCATAACGGGTTTTCCCGGGCAGACTGCCAGGGGAGGGGAAATTATGCAAGATAGCGAACTTTTGGCAGATGAAGCACGGGGGTATTTTTTGGCATTGGCTGAGGTATTACGAGAATTAGGGCAGGGCGACCTATTGGGCAGGTTAGCCGAATTATATATGGATTTCCGGCAAACTGACTACCTGGGCGAACAGCCCTAAAACGAGGCGGATATCACAAAAGAGAAAA